>JAFGLI010000017.1 GCA_016928115.1 Candidatus Woesearchaeota archaeon
ATCCTGAATCAATGATTTTACAATCAAGGTGGCATAACTCCCCTTCGGGAGAAAGAATTTTAATGAAAGTTTGTCTTTTTTTACATTCTTAAATTCATATTCAAACTCACTGGCTTCACAGATAATGTTTCTTTCTGAGCCCTCTGAACTAAGGAAAGGTATTTCCCTTATTATAAAATTCCTCTGGGTTAGTTTTTCTTTTTTCAGGATATCCATTACAATATTTTTTATTTTATTGTTTTCAAAAACAGTGCCAAAACCGACAAGAGGTATTTTCATATTTATATCTTTCCCAAGGATTTTTTTAATATTTTTTATATCTGAAAAAAACAAAAAAGTGCCGCAGGAGTAATCTGTATAATAATTATTTTCCTTGTATTTTTCCATATATTTTCTTAAAGTCTCATTAAAAATATAAGACTGGAAAGAATGGATAAACATCGAAAGTGTCTTTTTCGGAATAAGCTTTAATGCTCCTACATAATCATTGGGTTTTTTTTCAAGATAATTTTCTATTTTTGTCTCATAAGACCCTTTGTTTTTTAATATAAGCGAGACTGCTTTTTTATAATCCTTATTTAATATTGCCCTTCCTGTCTCAACATTATTCCCGGAAAATCTTTGCTCGTCAAAATAATTAAACTGTAAAAAACTGCTGCCTGTATTTTTAACCCTTTTTCTGAAATTCTCAATTTCTTTTTTATTTAATTTATTGACATTTATCTCAAAATAATTTCCTTTCAGGTCGCCCAATGAGATTGGCTTTTCTGAATAGCCCGCAACTTCAACATCAATCCCTTTTATCTTTTTATTTAGTTGTAATATTTTATCCTCTGAAATAAAAGGCAGGTTTTTTACTGAGATAAGCTGCTCTGTCACAGCATTTTTATCCTTTGAGCCTGCATATCCTATGTTTTTTCTTTTTATTCTCAATAATTCAGATAATAACTGGACGGATTCTTCTGTTGTGTAATTGTTCTTTTTAAGCTTTAATACAATATATTCTCCTTTTTCCCCGGGCTTTAATCCTGTCCTTTCATATACCTTAAAATCCTCATTTTTTGTTTTTAGTTCCATTAACAAGGGAAAATAATTTAAATATATAAAAATTTAGTTTTGAAAACGAGCCTGTAGCATAGCCTGAGGTCTTTAAGCAGACAGGCAGATAATGCGACAGCCTCCTATGAACTTTTGTAAAAGTTCAATCAAAACAAAAGGGATATAACCTTCAGTTAATCCCTTAACAAAAAGGGTTTTATGAACAAAATAAGAAAACCTTTGGTTTTGGTAAAGTTTTTTTCAAAAATTCGGGAGTGAGCTGTAGATCCTGGGTTTGAATCCCAGCAGGCTCGTAAACTTTTGTAAAAGTTTAATCAAAACAGAAGGGATATAACCTTCGGTTAATCCCTTAACAAAAAGGGACTAAGCGAACGAAGTGAGCGCATGTTGCTTGCTTTTTACGAGATTTTTTGCAAAAATCTCCGCGGCAGGCTCGTATATTATTTTTTAAGGGTTTTCTTATTGTTTTTTCTTGATTTATAGAAAATTTAATAAACAGGAACCTTTATGAAATAAAAGTATGGATAAGAGATTAGCTGCATGTTTATATTTTGGAATGGGATTTCTTTTCCTGTTTTTTGTATTCCTTAAGTTTCCCATATTTGATGTTTTTAAACAGTTCTCAGATGTTTCTTTTAGATTAGTAATGCTATTTATAATTGCATCATTAGGCATAATGGTGTGCCATACGTGGAGATGGTGGATAATAATAAGGTCACTCGGATATTACGTGCCTTTTCTGAGCTTGTTTTGTTATAAGCTTTCTGGTTTCGGTATGAGCTTTGTTCTTCCCGGACCCAGGATTGCAGGAGACCCGTTAAGGGCAAAGCTTCTTGGCAGGAAAGGAGTTCCTTTCAGTGATGGCCTGACTTCAGTCACTATTGACAGGACCATTATATTTGGCTCAAGCGGAGTATTCTTTTTTATCGGCATCATATTATTATTAGTTAATTTTGCCCTTCCCACTAATCTCAGGTACCTTTTGTTTTTAGCAGGTTTGGTAACAATAGGTGCAGTGGTGGTGTTTTTTTATTATCTTCTGAAAGAGGAAAAGTTTTTTATAAAAATATTCAAGTTTTTCAGGCTTCATAAATTAAAGATACTGAAAAATATAGAAAAAAATCTTGACAAGATTGAGTCAGACCTTGAGTTTTTTTTCAAGAAGAACAGAAAATACTTTATTCTGAGCATGTTTATAAGCTTGTTCACATGGGTATTTATGTATTTTGAGTATAAGTTTTCTACCACTATTCTGGGCTATGACTTTAATCTTCTTTCTGTTTTCCTTATATTCTCTTTTGTCGGAATAGCCCTGATGTTCCCCATCCCTATGACTTTGGGAACCTTGGAATTAAGCCAGATTTCTGTTTTCACTATTCTGGGAATAGACAAGTCTGCAGGCCTCGCCCTTTCCCTGATTATAAGGACAAGGGATACTATCTGGGCTCTGATTGGTTTTATTTTTATTATGATTTACGGTCTGAAAATAAAAGATACATTAGTAAAAATATTTAAAAATAATGGACAAAATAAAGAAAAAATACAGAATATTAATATAAAATCACAATAACCCTATAATTTTTTTGTATTTTATTATCTTTTTATATGATTCTTCTATTTTTTTCCTTATTTCAGTGTTTGTTTCTACTTTTTTTAATATAGCATTTCTCATAACAATAAAGGTCTCTGGGTGGCTTATTAATAAGATATCATTTGTAATTAGTGCATCTAATGCTGCTTTTTCAGGTTTTTTTTCAGGTTTTAATCCACTATAATAATCTTTTATTGCATTCATATTTAATTCATCAGATACAATTAATCCATTAAATCCAAGTTCTTTTCTTATAAAATCATATACTTTTTCTGAAATTGTTGCTGGTTTTTCTTTATCCAGACAACTAATAATGATATGTCCTGTCATAATCGCATAACATCCTTCATGAACTGCTTTTTTAAAAGTTTCAATTTCTTCTAATAGTCTCTCTTTTTTCATATTAATTTTTGTTAATTTTATGTGAGGATTCTGATCAACATTCAATACACCATAAGAAGGAAAATGTTTTACTGTTGGAATTATTTTATGTTTTTGAAATATCTTCATGGCTTCTATTGCTAATTTATTCATAGTTTCTCTTTTATCAGAATACGACCTGTTCGATCCTGCAATTTCGGATTCTGTCAAATCTGTTTTTATTACAGCTCTTTCTTCTGCAATATATCCTTTGTATCCTTTTTCTGCTTTATCAAATAAAGGCGCAAAATTCATATTCAGCCCCATCCTGCCCATCAATTCTGCAAACTTATTAACTTCTTTTTTGAAGAATTCCAAATCATTATCTTTTTCAAATTTTTTCCCATAATATCTTGGTGATTTATAATCAGAAATGTTTTTTAATCTGTTGAAATAATTTCCACCTTCTCCATCTATTGCAAAGAATAAAGGTATTTTTGAGTTTATATCTTTTAATTTTCGAATAAAATTAGTTAGTGTTTTTTCAGTGTTGCCTTCTAAATTTAACTGTTCTTTGTTTATTATTTCTCCACCCTTACCTATTGTAAATCCACCTATTCCTTCTTTAATAAATTTTTTAATTCCATTTATATTATCTGGATTTTTACTTATAAATAATTGAGATACTTTTTCTTTTATTGATACCATAATTATTATCCAAAATAACTTGGAATGTGTGTTGATTCAGCTGATGCTTTCTTCTTATTTTTTGAAAGATTGTTTGCTATATCAATTGATTTTGGTTTTTTTATCTTTCCAAAAGTATTCTCGTATTTTTTGATACTGTCTTCAAGCACCCCAAGCAGTTCTTGAGCCATAAAAGGATCGATTGCAATAGTGTTGTGCTCCATAACCATGGGCGTATAGTCTCTGTTTCTTATATCTACTCTTGGGCTTATGCTTTTGAAGTCAATAAAGAAATTTACCGGATTGTGGGCAATGCCAACTTCATTTGAATAAAACAATCTTCCTTGGTTTATTGAAAGATTGGTTTTTCCTGTATTCTTAGTTAAATTGCTTTTTTTCTTTTTAGTTTCATTTGATTTTTTTCTTTTGATCATATTCATCCCCCTTGTTTTTACATTTTAATAATTTGATTATTTAAATATTATAAAACTTAGAATAAAAGATAGTTTTTAAAGTTAATGAAAATCAATAAGAATAATGTAGTAAAAATAATGAAAAATAAAAAATTTATTTCGCTTATAATAAGCCATTCTCCTCAAAATGAGTTCTTAATTCCTCTTTGAACTGCCTTATTTCATTCAATATCTTTTGTTCCACGATTTCAGGTTCCATTTTTATTCACCCCATAATTTTATTATTAAAATCTATAACCCATACCTATTTCATAGATCATTTTAACATCCTCATTAGCTCCTGTCAAATCATTTACATCAAAAGGAATATTCTCTTTTTTTGATGGTTCAATAAGCCTGTATTCAAACCCCTGTATCAGGCTGTTTTTTGGGTTTTTTTCATATTCAATAACATTCTTGTATATATATTTAAGCAGGCAATTCTTACCTGAAAGCATTGAATGAAGGATTCCTTCAAACAGGCAGTCTTTTCTTTCTTTTTTTACGCCCAGCCTGAAATTTATATTTTTATTTTTGTTTAATTCAACTTTTACAACAATCTCATTAAGATGTTTTCCTTCAAATTTTGATATTTTTTCCATTTTTTCCACCTGTTAAATAATTCTTAAATAAACAAAGCAAGGTCATAATTGCTTATCCATGAGTATTTTTTCATCTCCTTTTTTACTTCTGGCCTTTCTGACTCATTTTTTACAAGTTCATTCAGATCTCTTTTACCTTCTTTTGACATATTTTCACCTCTGAATTTTTTTACTACTACTATATAGTAATACATATTTATAAATCTTTCGTTTTTATTGTCACTTTTTAGTAATAAATGTTATTTTAATAGTAAAAACGAAACCTTTATATATTAAATGTTATTACTTCGTAGTAAAGTATTGTGCTGAAATTTTAGTTTAAAACAAAACAACCGGGGGTTTAAAAAATGAAGAATATAGGAAATTTGATAACAAAATCTCTTGTTCTATTACTGATGATGATTGTAGTTTCAGCTGCAGTTTATTCATTAGACTTTGGAGGAGATATAAATCTTGGAAGCGACAGTCAGGAAAGAGAAAATACTGTCTCAACCACAATAACATTGACAAATGACGATAGTGTTAATGTGACTAGTATCGTTTTAACTCATGATATTAATAGTGAATTTGAGGTTAATATAACACCAAATATTATAGTAAACCTTATCAATGGCACAAGCCAGAATATAGACATTAGTGTTTATGTTCCTGATGACTTTGATGCAGGAAATTATCAGATTGGAACAATAACTGCAACAGGCAGCTCCAACGGGTCAACTGTGACTGAAACTGCTGATGTTTATCTTGAAGCAGAAAACAACCTCTTTATTGATAAAGTTACTGTAAGCGTAGATGGAGATAGTGACAAAGTAGGTGACGGTAACACTGTAGATGAAGAGGCAAAGCCAAATTCAGAGATTGAAATTGAAATAATAGTAGAAAACAAAGGAGATATTGATATGGAGGATGTTGAGGTTACAATAGAGGCTGATGATGACGAGATAGGTTTTGATGACGATGATGAGGATATAGGAGATATAAATAATGATGACAAGGAAACAGTAACATTTTCATTTGATGTTGACAGTGATGCTGATGACGGTGATTATGATATTACTATTACTGTTGAAGGAGAAGATGAAAATGGTGCAAGACACGGCGAGGAATGGGAAATAACGATAGAGGTTGACAGGGAAACACATGAGATAATGATAAAGGATGTTGAAATAGAGCCGCAGGCAGGAAATGATGTAGAGGTATGCGATGATTACTTTGACATAGAGTTTGTATTATCAAACACAGGAAAGAAAGATGAGGATGATGTCTCATTCAAGATATACAGCAATGATATGGATTATGAGAAATATCTTTATGAACTGTCTATTGATGAAGGAGAGCAGCTTGAAAAAAGCGTAAGGGTTGTTCTTCCTGATGACATAAAAGAAGGTTCATATTTCTTCCAGTTATGGTCATATTATGACAATGATGAGGAAAGCGACCTGTATGGGTTTGACCTGAATGTTGTAGAGTGCGAGGAAGAGGAAAAAGATGAGGAAGAGGAAACTGTTCCTGATTTTGAAGTGGAAGTTCCTGAGACATACACACCTACAGGCCGGGTTGTCTATGGTAAGCCGGAAACATTCCTTTTCACAGAAAGTGAGCTGTATTTTGTTGTATTGGTATTGGCAGTGTTCATATTAGGAGCAGGAATAATAGCATTGCTGTACAGCATGTCAAGGATGCAGAAATAAATAACAACTAAACATTTTTTTTCTTTTTTTCTTTTTTTCGTTTCTCTATTTTTTCAGTTATCTCTTTAAAAATTTCTTCTATAGTAAAATTGCCGTTTACTTCAATAAGAATTCCTTCATTCCGGTAATAATCGAGAACAGGCATTGTTTTTTCTTCAAAAGTTGCCAGCCTTATTCTTATTGCAGTTGGATTGTCATCTTCCCTTTTTTCAAGTTTTACCTTGCATTTATCACAAAGCTCATTTTTCCCGGGCTTCAGGTAATCAACATTTATATTATAATCTTTGCCGCATTCAGGGCATTTTCTTCTTCCCGTTATTCTTTTTATTATCTCTTCATGGCTTGTATTGATAAAAATGACATTGTCAATATCTGTAGTATTATTTAAGAATTTTACCTGCTCAATATTTCTTGGATAGCCGTCAAGAATAAAGTTTTTGTTTTTTGAAATATTTTTTTTGACTATTTCATTAGTGGTTTCATCAGGAACCATGTTGCCGTTATCAATAAGCTCCTTCACTTTTTTACCCAGTTCATCTTTTCCCCTGCTTATTTCCCTGAAGATTTCCCCCATAGATATGTGCTTTAGTTTATATTTCTTTGCTATCTTCTTTGCCTGTGTTCCCTTGCCTGAAGCCTGAGGCCCCATGATAATTAACTTCATGTTATTTTTCTTATTAAAAACTTTAAAAATTTTTTTATTTTTATGATCTGAAATTATATTTAAGGAATCATATGCTTTCTTTATTATGAATATTTAAATACATATATCATACAGATATAATACATAAGATTTACATATATCATTTAATAAAATTCATTATGTTTTGTTTATTTTTATAATAATTATCGATAAATTTATAAATAATCACCATCATAGTTTATTGTAATGCATATGAGTTTCATATGTAATATACAATATTTTAAAACAGAAAACACTTTAAAGATGCCTGAAGAAAAGATAGAGATAATAAACATTAGGTTGCCCGATAAGATAATTTCTATGCTTGATTCTCTTGTAGATGAGGGATTATTCAACTCCAGGTCTGAGGCTGTAAGGGAATTCTCCAGGGAGTATATTGAGGAAGAATCTTAGAATGAGAAATAAGAATTATAATGATATTGTGAGTGTGAGAATGCCTTCTTCTTTAGTCAGGGCTCTGAAAAAATTACAGGCAAAGAACCATTACCTTGATTTGAGCGAGGAGATAAGGTCTATAATTAGGAAAAAGTGCCTTGAATATTCCTATGATTATCTTGACAGTTCCAGATTAACCAAACTAAGAAAAGAGCTGAAAAAAGAGCTGAATAAGCCTGTTAAATCCGACAACAACGAAATAATATCTCAGATGAGCTCTATTATGAAAAAGCTAAAGGAAAATGAGAAATAAAAAAATAGAAGGACTATTGAAATTTGTTTTAATGATTTTGGTAGTTTTGGTTTTAACCAGAAGCACATTTGCTAATATTTCCCTTATCAGTCCTGAAAATAATTCCTGGCTGAATAGTACAGAGATTGAATTTAAGTATGATGTTTCGAATTACAACACAACTTGTGAATTATTTGTAAATGGAAGTTTAAGCAATACAAGCAATAATGTTTCAGGTACAAATACAATTATTCTTAATTTAGGGGAGGAGGGAGAATATGGCTGGAATGTAACTTGTAATAACCCCCAAAAAACAAGTCTTCTGTACTATTTCTTTATAGATACAACCAAGCCAGCCATATCTGCCTCGCCTCTTTCAAATATAATTACAACTCTGGATAATGTTGAAGTTAATTTTAGTTTTAATGTTTCAGATAATATGGCTGAGGAATTGGTATGCTCTTTGAAAATAAATGATGACGATAAATGGAAGGGGATTGTTGAAAACAATACCCTGAATAACATATCCGTTAACCTTTCAAAAGGAGATTATTCATCATACATAAAATGTGAAGATACTGCTTCTAATATTAAAGAGTGTGAAGAGAATACTTTTGAAATCATTAACCCTGAAGATGAGTTTAGTATGATTTTAAATAAAAATCAGTATAGCCTGGGAGAGGATATTAAATTAACATTAAATGCTCTGGATGGAAGTATCCTGAATGGTTCTGTCTTTAAGGGAACATTTCCTTGGGGAGATATGATTTATGAGTTTTTACTGACAGAAAATGAAACTTATCCCTTAATATTGCAATTACCCTATACTAACCAGATAGGAGATTATTTTATAGAATTGAATAATCATTATGAGAATTTTTCAAAAACTCTAAGAAAAAATTACACAGTAACTAACAGCATGCTGATACAGATTGAAGGGGATGATGATTTCACAGTTGGGAAGTCAACAGTACTGGCTGCTAATGCTGAAAAAGGAATACCTCCTTATGAATATGAATGGGACTGCCCTTCAGGATTAACCTGTACAAACTTAGGCGACAGCTCTTTAAAAAATATAACCTCAACTAATATTGGTGAGTATGAGATTACAATTACAGCAACTGATTCAGAGGGCAATGAAAAAACAGAAAGCTTTGAAATAGAAGTTCTCCCATACAGGTATCTTACTGTTATTGTAAAAGAGAAATACACAAACAATTCAATAAAAGATGCAAAAGTCGAGGTGGGGAATCTAAGCAAGAAAACAGATTCCCACGGCAAGGCTGTATTTAAATTAGAGGATGATGAATATGATGTATATGTTTTAAAAAGCGGCTACGGAACATATATAGATTCTGTTGACTTGGATGAGAATATAACACTTAATGTCAAAATAAGCGTTCAGGATATTGAAGTTCCTGAAATCACATTAATAACAAAAAACAATACTGTTTTCTCAGATGAGGAGTTCAGCCTTAAATACCAGATTGAGGATGGTTCACCTGTGGACTGCAGCTTGTATGTTGCTGATGAGGGCAGTGATTGGTTCTCTTTGATTGCAACAGAAAAAAATGTAATAGATTCAAAGGAAAGAAGTTTTGTTTTAAACAAGCCTGTTGGATATTACAAATGGAAAATAGAGTGCACAGACACTAATAAAAACAGTGCTGTTTCAGATGAAATGTTTTTCTCTGTCATGGATATAGGGGGCGAAAACATTGAGACAGATTCAAAAATAACTGAATTAGAAAACCTTCTTGACAGGATTGAGCAGGAATTTGATTTTGATGAAAAAGAAATAGTCGAGGATTTGGGAATAAAAGAGCAGATAGAGGATTCTCTGAGGGATATAAGGACTGCAGAAGGCAATATAAATAATATAAAATTCAGGAGAGACCTGAATATTACCCAGAAACAGGAGCAGATACAGGAGCTTGAGGAAAAGATAAACAAAGCAGGGTTGAACCTGATTGTGGATGTAAATATAAAAGAAAAGAAGAGTTATGTCAAATATATAAGGGATGATGCCCTGCAGGAGTTTTTGAGGGAGTACTTTGATGCAAAAGGTGTTGATTACAGTTCAGGATTATTTCGTGCTATAAAATCACAGCAGACAATGATTACGGTTTCAACAAAAATAAGGCAGGTAAACCTTATTTATGAAGACAAAATAAAGCCGGTTACAGTAGTAATAAAGGAGATCAGCTACGGGAACAATTCAATTATGGATGGCGGGGAATCGGATTATAAACTGGTTGAGAGAATACCTAAAAATGTCTCAATTTCAACTGAAAATATGGTTTTCATAAATAAAGCAAACATAATAAAAGAAGACCCACTTATAGAGTTTGATTTATCTGAAAAAATAGTATATTATTTTGAGTCTGAGAAGCCTCTTGGGAGGATGGAGGGGCTTGACACAGTAATTGTTCCTGCAGATCCTGAGAAAATGGAGTCTATGATAACAGGGAACTTTTTTTCAGACATAGAATTTGAAATGCCATCCATTAAATTTATTTTAATTACAGTTCTTCTGGTTTTGGTGTTGTTCTATGTTTCAGCATCTCTTGGCTGGCTGGAAAAATTAAAAGGGCTGTTTATTAAAATATTCGGAAAAAAACAAATTGAGCAGGTAAAAGAGCTGATAAATGAGGCATTTAATTACCTGGAGAAAGATGATATTGAAAAAGCAGCCATGATTTACCGTGAGATAAAGCTTCTTTACCCGGACTTGGGAGTTTTGGTCAGGGATAAGGTTTATGATGAAATATCCGGATTAAGAAATGAGCTTGACCTGAAATACCTAAAATCAAGGTTTGATAAGATATTGTTCTTTATGGATAAAAATGAGCAGAATAATGTGGTGGCTGAAAAAATAAAGATAGAAAAGACATTTGAAAATCTTGACCCGGATTTTAAATCAAAGATAGAATATGAGATTAATGAAATAAAAACACAAATTGATGAATTTGAAAAAAGAAACAATAGCTGAAAATGCAAAGAAACAGAACTTTGGACGACCTTAAAAAGGGAAGAAATTACCACAAGTACAATATAGTTTATACACTTTATATAGCAGTTATGGTAGTCCTGGTTTTCATAAGCCTTGTTTTTGTAGCTAAATATATTGGGTATTATTATCATGCAGGCGAAGCAGGCTATATTTATGAAACTAATCTTATCATAAAAAAGCCTGCTGAAATGTGGGCAGGAGTCTACGGTATGGCTGTCAGGGTTCCGGGCTATACAAACCAGCAGTCTGCAGATATAGAAGGGAATGATATGGTAGAAAAGAACCTTCTTTTTGACTGCCTGCAGCCCGATATAAATAATGAGGTCTATGCTTCTTTAACCCCTCCCGACAATATTGACTGGGACACAATACAGGAGGCAACAACAGATGATGTGGATGATTATCTGGGAACCGGAGGAACCGGGCTTACTGCTGCAGCCAATACCTATACCCAGACCGGGTCAGTTGATGTAGGCACCACTCAATTAAGCCCACCCATAACTTATACTTATGACCAGGCCAACGGCTCTTTTTCAGGTTTTGATACTGGTATTTTGAAAGACTGGAGCGGGCATCTTGTTTATTTTGCACACATAAAGAATTTTACGCATGGATTTGATGACCGCATATATAATTACCAGATAATACTTCCTGTAAAAAATAACACTGAGGAAACCTATTATTTTTTCACTGACCCATATGATGTATGTCCTGCAGGAGAAGGTGAACTGAATAATCCCGGAAATATAATCGGAAATATTACTTCAGATTCAGGGTTGCCTTTAGAGGATGTTATTGTTGATGTGGCAGGCTATACCACTGCTTCAGATGCAAATGGCTTTTACAACCTCTCTGTACCTGGAGGTACTTATAATTTATATGCAGTCAAGACTGGTTATGAGGTATATTACAGCGACAATATAACAATAGTCCCTTTTAACACTACAGTTCACAATATTATACTGACATTATACAGGCCTCCGCAGCCAGAAAGGCCTCCATTCACAGATGTAGGTCCTGGCCAGGATGACGGGCCCGGTGAAATACCCGAGGTTCCTATTCTGGAACAACCCAAGGAAATAGAAGGCACGGATTATATAATATCTGTGACAGAGATAAACAGGAAATTGCAGATTGGAAACTTTTTGCAGGAGCAGGTAATATTCTATAGCTATAAGGAAAATGCAGTCTCCCTTGGTTTTGAGATTGAGGGCAATGTGACTGATATGATTGAGCTTGACAGGGAAAGCCTTGTTTTAAGCCCTAATTCCCAGGAGAAACTGACCCTTACAATATTCGGAAAAGGCGACCCTGAAGATTATAACGGCACCCTGGTTATTACAGGAGGAATAAATGAGGAAATCCCAATACATATTGAGTTGCTTGATAAGGAAAAGCTGCCCATACAGGCATTAATAGTTGATTTGGAGGCTGAGGATAAAATTACTCACCCGGGAAACAAGCTGAGGTTCAGGACAGATTTGAAGAATATGCTTACAGACCAGCAGTATCCTGTAACCCTGTTTTATACAGTCCAGAATTCTGAAGGGAATGAGACTTTATGGACAAGCACCAGCAATGTTTTTTTGCATACCTCATTTTCATTATTGAAAAATTTTGAGGTTCCTGAGGATATGGATTCAGGGGAATATATAATAAGGGTTACTGCCCATTACCTTGGGTTAAGTTCAGGTGCAAGCACAACCTTTAAAATAACTATGCCTTTTTACCTGTATTCAGTATTCGGGGTTATAAGGGTATGGCAGTTGATTCTTATTATTCTGCTTATAGGAGGCGGAGTTTTTGGTTTTTGGTTTTATAAGAAGAAAATAGAAGAGAGAAAAAAATATCATTTAAGGGTCGATTACAATGAGCTTCCTAAGCCTGGCCCTAATTCCTTGTTTGTAGGAAAGATTGCAGAAACCAATAAAAAGACTTATTTTAATATGCAGAAGTTTACAACACATACAATTGTTGCGGGGGCTACAGGAGGTGGAAAATCATTTACTGCCCAGGATTTGATTGAGGAATTGCTGCTGAAGGATGTTGCAGTCATTGTTTTTGACCCAACAGCACAATGGTCAGGAATGTTAAGAAAACTTGATGATCCCAGCATAAAAAGGATGTATCCTCTTTTTGATATGGATCCAAAGGAGGATACAAGAGCATTTAACGGAAATATAAGGCAGGTTGAAAATGCGCTTGAGATTATTGACATCAAGAAATATATGAAGCCTGGTGAAATTCAGGTGTTTACCCTTAATAAGCTGGACCCAAAAGATATTGACATATTTGTAGCAAATACAATAAAAGAGGTTTTCCATGCTAATTTTGATGAGTCAAGGAAACTAAGATTGGTTCTGGTTTATGATGAAGTCCACAGGCTGCTGCCCAGGTTTGGTGGTTCAGGAGAGGGCTTTATACAGATTGAGAGGGCATGCAGGGAATTCCGTAAATGGGGAGTTGGTGTTTTTTTAATATCCCAGGTTCTTGCAGACTTCGTTGGTGAAATCAAGGCTAACATAAACACCGAGGTGCAGATGAGAACAAGAAGTGAGAATGACCTTAACAGGATAAAAACCAAATACGGGGAGGAGGTCCTGCAGTCTCTGGTAAAGGCAAGCGTGGGAACAGGAATGGTTGAAAATCCTGCTTATAATCTCGGTAAGCCTTATTTTGTAACCTTCAGGCCTATAATGCATTCTGTCACAAGACTGTCTGATGAGGAGCTTGATAAATACAACCAGTTCAACAAGTCAATTGACCAGCTCCAGTATGAGCTTGAGCAGATGAAAGAACTGGGAGAGGATGTCTTTGACCTGAACCTTGAGCTCAAATTAGCAACCAATAAGCTGAAAGAAGGCAGCTTTAATATGGTCAAGATTTATCTTGACGGATTAGAGCCAAGAGTCAAGAAAATATGGGGAAAGCTTGGCAAAGAGCCCAAGAAACTGAAGCCTAAACTTGCTGATATAGATGAAATCAAGGCTGAAGTTGAGAAAGCAAAGAAAGCCAGGAACGAGTATGAAAAAGAGCATCCCGAGGAAAAGCCAAAGGAGGAAAAAGAGGATAAGAAAAAACTGAAATATGAGATTACAGTTCCTTTCGATAAGGCCCTTGAGTTCAAGAATGGTGTTGCAGTAACATCACTGCAGGAATTGCTGGATGTTCTTCCTACATTAAGCGGCTCAATATATAATGAGCATATAAATGATGAGCATAATGATGTTGCTGACTGGATTGAGAAAACCTACAATGATAGTGAACTGGCTTCAAAGTTAAGAAGCGCATCAAGCAAGAAAGACATGATTGATGCTTTAAACGAAGACAAAGCCAAAAATAACAAGCCAATGGAACTGGCTCCGGGCTCAGGAACAGCTGAAAAAAAGCCGGAAGACACCAAAAGCAGCGAGACTGAGAAAAAAGAAGAGCCTAAAGGGGCAGAGGCAACTGAAAAAGAAAAGGAAGAAGAATCAAAAGAGCCTGAGAAAAAAGAA
>JAFGLI010000018.1 GCA_016928115.1 Candidatus Woesearchaeota archaeon
GGGTTGTACACTTTGTGTAAACCCTTGGTTTTAGTGAAGTCACGAAGTGATACAAAAAATCCTTTGGATTTTTGTAAGAACCCAAAATAAAGTTCACCTTCGGCGAATAAAAGAAAAACTTAAGATAATAGAAAGTTTACAATATCATCTAAAACAAAAGGATGAGGAATGATCTTCTTTTTTCCTTTAAAATTCTTTTTTTTATATTTTTCAAGAGAAAGTTCATGATCTAAATTATACTTTTTAACCTCTCCTATTTGGGAAAACAATTCTGTAGTTATATTAAATAAATTATAATGTTTGTTAAAGCCTATATTCCTGTCTTTTCTACCAAAAAGACTTATGACTTTTTTTGTATCCTTTAAAAAATCTCTAAAAAAATGCCCTTCGTCTTCTTCAAAAAGCTTTTTTATTTGAATTCCACCAGTGAATTGTTTGTAAATATTGTCCATATCATATACTCTAGCTCCTCCTTTTACATACACAAAATCACTTAAAGAATAAACCTCAGGCCTAACTTTTCTTGGATGAATAGGAGATACAAACTCAATAGAATCTTTAATATTAAAAAATAAGTTTGCTGATTTAGTTAGAGCTTTTGTATTTATATTAAGTCTGTTTACTAATGGTGTTTTATTACACCAATTAACAAGATCTATGCCCTTCTTTGCCCAATTTAAATCTTTTTGTATAGTTCCATCTGTCAGTTCAACAGAATAATGAGGAGAAATCAAAACAATTTTATCTATTTTTGTGAATAAATCAAAATTTTTACTAAATAATTCATATAATATCTTAATAATATAATTACAACCAATACTATATCCCATAAGAGAGACATTATTTTCAGATAAATATTGATTTACAAATTGATTAAAATCCTGAAAACATTTCTCTTCATTATATATTCCTCCTGAATTACCGTGAGCCCTATAATTGAGGGTCCCAATATTATTCTGTGTTTTATTAGCTATTTCTTGTAGAAAATCTTTATAATAATCTCCAATAGAAAAAAGACCTTTGGCAAAAATTAAACTATTATTTGAATTATTATTTATCCTATAACCCTCAAGAACGCAACCATCGGGTGCTTTAAAACTTAATTTCTCAATTTTATTGCTAAGACTTAGACTCATACACCATTATAAAATAGCAATTATATATAAATATTACTTACTTAAATATAAAAACAAAATACAGAAAATATTATATGATTATATATACAACCCGCTTTTTCTTGGGTCATATTTCCAGTCTTTTGGTAACCTGCCTTTTTTCTTATAATAATTGATTAGCCTGAATATCTTGGATTCAGTTAATTGCAAGCCTCTTTTTGCTGTCTCATCCTGCTTGTTTTCCTCAAGGTGCTCTCTTAAGAGAACTGCTTTTTTTATTAAAGAATGCAGGTCTTCAGGAATTTTAGGTAAAATATTCTTTTCCTTCAATAAATCAGTTATGCTTTTTCCTATAATCGGCTTCACATCAGGTATGCCGTAAATGTCCCTCAGATGCAGCCCTATTTGCGAAGGAGTCTGACCTTTTTTCGTTAATTTGATTATAAGCATCTCTATCTCTTTCTCTTTGTATGATATCCAGGAAGCCTTCTTTTTTTCCATTGGCTTTGTGCTTCCTGATTTCCCTTTCCTTCTTGAGTGCATTCTTGCCATTTTTTACAGTCTATGAAATTATCTAATGAAAAATCATTAGTTTATAAAATTTATTGTTTATTTTACCATAATCTCTTCTATTTCCGGGAAATATCTCTGAACCACTTTTTCATATCTTCTTAAGGTGCTGGCTCGTTTTCCTATAATTTTTGCCTTGTTTTTAAGGTCTTTCCCGTAAATTATTATTTTTGTATTTTCCTTTTTAATATCATCTGCCCTGAAAGGGTAGATAATGTTTGAAACAAATCGTATTATATCTTCATTGTATTCTATTATACTTATTTTCCTGTCCAGTTTTTCTCTTAGCTTATATACATTGACCTTGTTTTTTCCAAGGGCTTTGCCCATATCTCCCGGAGCAATAACAAAATAGAGGATTTCATCAAGAATAAAAAAATCTTTTAGTCTTGCTTTGGTTATAGATTCAAACATACTCATAACCCTTATCATATCAGAATCATACACAAGCTTTTTTATTGATGTTTTATCTTTTATCATATTTTATTAATACCTTAATTATTTAAGAACACCTACTAAAGAAACAGAAAACAGCTTTTTGCATAAGCTGCCGAGTTCATCATTATCAATATCTAAAAACTTAAGCTCGAAATTATAGAGTGTGCTGTATCTTTCCAGGTCTTTTTTAGTATTCCCATTGCAGTTTTTTGCTACCAGAACTTTTATAATCCTTCCTTTTTTCAGGTTTTTCATAACCTCATCAGTTCCAAGAACAATCTTTTCCTTTTCTAATATGTTTTTGATTTCTTCCATAATAATCACCATATTAAATTATTTTTTTGAATTTTTAGCCTTTTTTTTATTTTGGCTTTTTGATTTTTTAGTTTTTGTATTCTTTGTATGTATCTCAGTAATCAAACCAGGCAGTCCTGTTCCCCCGGGTATGTATTGATTTATCATTATGTTTTCAATAACACTGTATAATGGGTCTTCTTCACCCATCATACTTGCATTAAATAAGTGCTTTAAAGGAGTCTCAAAACTTGCCCTTGCCAAGACAGAAAGCTTTTCCTTGACTATGCCGTATCTTGTAATTCCCTGGATTTTGCCTGAAACACATATAGTATCTGCGACAAGCATTATGTGCCTTATGTCAACATTTAACCCCTGCTGTTCAATAACTTTCATAACCTCATCTATTATTACCTGCCTGGCAGCTTCTATCCCAAGGATGTCCCTGATTTCATATATATCATTGCTTCTTGTCCTTGTTTTATCAATAAAATCAAGTTTTAACACACTGGGAAGATTGGTTCCTGAAGTTACAATTTTATATTCATTGCCCTCTTTAACAGGCAGCACCTGTTTTATACTTTTTACGCCCTTAATATAAATCTCCTTTATTTTCTCTTTCGCATCATAAAGTTTGTTTAATGATGATGATTTTGACTTTAACTCAAAAATTATTATATTGCTGTCTTTGTCTTTTTTGCACTTAAATGACCTTATTTTATTGGAGCATTTCTTGAATATCTTTTCAATATCCAGGTCGAGTTCTTCCATTCTTTTATTATTCAGCAGCACATCAAGCTTTCCCTCTGAGATATCAATATTAATCTCATCAACAAGATAGCCCATTTTTGTTTCTTTTAAAGAGGATATTATCTTTTCGATATTCTCTCCATTGCTGTAAGGCTTTTCCAGATAAATATCCATCATTTTTGTTTTTATTGTTTTTCTTGCATCCAGAACCTCAATAAGCCTTGGGAGACCGGTTGTAACATTCATCTCAGCTACGCCTGCAAAATGAAATGTATTCAGGGTCATCTGTGTACCAGGCTCACCTATGGATTCTGCACCAATAAGTCCTACAAATTCACCCGGATCAGTCAGTGTTTTTTTATATTCTGCATATATTTTTTCCATTAATTTCTCAAATTTAATCTTAGAATATCCTGCAGGAATATTGGTCTCTATTTCCTCAATTATCTTTCCAGGTAATTTCGTCTCATATTTTTTCAGTGTATTTTTAAGAGCCTGTTCCATTTTTATCCCTTTATCTAATTTTTATTTATCTTAATTACCTCATTCCTCAAATGAATCTATTATCTCTCTTACATTAAGCCTTCCGCCTTCTGATTTTGAAACATCCATGCCATCTTCACCATAATTAAACTGAACTATTTTCTTGCCTGAATCCCTGACAGTGAAATCATACTCCACTTTAAGGTCCTGCAGGGCATTTGCTAATCTTCTGTACAGATATCCTGATTTTGGTGTACGGAGTGCAGTATCCATCTGTGCATCCCTTCCAGTCATAGTCATAAAAAAGAGCTCATGAGGCTCTAATCCTGTTTTGAAACTATTCTTGATAAATCCCCTTGCTTCTGCCCTTAGGTCTTTTCTCTTGAATATGGAAAGGGTCCTGTCTTCATATCCTTTCTTGATTCTGTTGCCTCTTAAAGCCTGCTGGCCTACACAAGCTGCCATCTGGGCTATATTCAGCAGGTTTCCTCTTGCTCCTGAAAGTATCATAGTCATAGTCCCCGAATTCCTGTCAGTCATCTCAATTACTTTCTCACCAATTTTATTTCTCGTATCATTTAATAATTTTAATATAGATATCTCCAGTGTTTCCCTTTTATTTCTACCCGGAAGGGATTTAATCTCGCCTTTTTCGAACTTATCTATTAACCTGTCAACTTCCTCATAGGCATTATCTATTAATCTTTTGACTTCTTTTTTTGTTTCCTCATTCATGTCAGTATCTGATATTTTGACTGAAAAGCCATATTTTGTAAGGACTTTTATGCCCAGCCTGTGTATCTGCCCCAATAATTTAATGGACTTAGCTGAGCCGTAGTTATTGTGTATATTTCTTAAAAGAAGTCCTTTTCCGACACCGAGATTAGACTTATCCAGAACACCACGGATAAGCTTTCCTTTTTTGATTTCCACTATTGCGCCTTGTGGCTGCTCATTTTCAGGTTTTCCCGGCATATAATTTTTAGCATAGCCCTTGAAACTGAAATCTTTTGGAAGTATGCATGAGAATATTTCATTTCCTTTTATTATATTCCTATCAGGCAGACCCGAGAAGTCTTCTATACCTATTTCCATCAGCAAGTCAACAGCCTCATCCCTCGGAAGGCTGAAGTCCTCCTGTGTTAATAAATAATTGCCTGCAATAGCATCCTGATCACAGCCTATGATGCTTAACCCGTATCTCGGACTTATAAGCTGGGTCTGGACTTCCATCAGTATCTCTGCTTCTGCCATAGCCTCCTGCCTTTGGGGTATATGAAGGTTCATCTCATCCCCGTCAAAATCGGCATTATAGGGAGGACAGACAGCAGGATTTAGCCTTAATGTTTTTCCAGGCAACAGCCTTACTTTATGGCACATCATACTCATTCTATGCAATGAAGGCTGCCTGTTGAATAATGCAATATCACCATTCTTTAAGTGCCTCTCAACAACAAAACCAGGCTCTATCTCCTCAAGAATCTGCTCTTTTGTTTCCTCAGTTATTTTTTTCCTTTTACCGTCAGACCTTATTATGTAATTGGCACCGGGATAGTTTTTGCTTCCTCTCTGAATATGTTCTTTCATAAAAGCCATATTCCACTCATTCACTCTTTCAGGAACAGTTATCTTCATTGCTATCTCCATAGGAACCCCGACTTCATTTATCATGAGATTTGGGTCAGGGCTGATTACAGTTCTTGCAGAAAAATTTACCCTTTTTCCTACAACATTTCTCCTTATTCTCCCTTCTTTTCCCTTGATTCTTCCAGTAAGAGTCTTTAACTCCTGGCCGGACCTGTGTCTTGCCGGAGGCAACTGAGGGACATTATTATCAAAAAATGTAGTAATATGGTATTGCAGTAAATCCCATAAGTCACCTATAATAATTTCAGGCGCTCCTGCATTTATATTCTCAAAGAGCCTTTGGTTTATCCTTACTATATCTCCTAACTTATGGGTCAGGTCGTCTTCACTTCTTTCCCCGGACTCCAGGGTTATTGAAGGCCTCATAGTAACAGGAGGAATTAAGAATACTTTAAGTACTGCCCATTCAGGCCTGAATGCGTCTGGATTTATCCCGAAAAATTTTAAATCCTTGTCAATTATCTTCTCAAGCCTTATCCTTATCTCAATAGGGCTTAGCCTTTCCTCATCCTCTATGAAGGTTGTTGGCTTTTCAAGAACAATTTTCTTTTGTTTGCTTTTGCAATGGGGGCATTTTTTAATAGTCTTTAAAGAAGAGACAATATTCTTTATCCTCTTTCTCCTTAAGAACAATCCCCCCTGCTCATCAGCTTTTTTAAGCTGGCTCAGGTAAAGCTTTCTTTTGTCATCAGGTATGAGTATCCTTCCGCAATCCCTGCAGGTATTCCTGAGCAAATCGAGGATTATGCCTATAAATTTTATATGAAGAACAGGCCTTGCTAATTCCATATAACCAAAATGGCCCGGGCATTCTTTTAGCTTGCCTCCGCAGGTCTTACATCTTAAGCCTGGGTCTATAACTCCCATCCTTATATCCATTAAACCGCCGTCAACAGGATAACCTTCCTTATCATAAAGCTCAGGGGTTATGATTTTAGCTGAAGCCATCTTCTTTATTTGCTTTGGAGAGAGAACCCCAAACTTGATTTTGTCTATTTTTTTGTAAACCTTTAATTCCATTTTAATCTCCTTACGATTTGATTATATTGAATTATTATTTCTAAACTTTAGCATTCTCAGTTTCAGTTATATTTTCTGCTTTTTTATCATCTGATTTACTGCTGTCTTTTTCATCTTCATCGTACACAGTTAATTTACTCTTCAATTCCATTTTAGGATAGATGCATAAGCTTTTAAATTCATCAAGCATAAGCTTGAATGAATAGCTCATTTCAACATTGCTTATTTCTGTATCAGTGCCGCATACAGAGCAAAAAAAGCTGTTGGTTCTTGTATCATGGACACCTACCATGCCGCATTTTTCACATATTGGGAAAACCGCCCTGTCAGAATCAAATCTTTCCTTAAGCAGAACGCTTGCACCGTGTGCTACCAATGTATCTTTCTCCATTTCACCCAGCCTTAAACCTCCTTCATTTGCCCTTCCTTCTGTAGGCTGTCTTGTCAGCAGCTGGATAGGCCCGGTGGACCTTGAATGGAGCTTATTTGATACAAGGTGCTTTAGTTTAAGATAATACATATTCCCTATATAAATTGTGGACTTATAAGCCCTTCCAGTTATGCCGTCATACATAACTTCTGAGCCGTCTTCCCTGAAACCCATATTTTCAAGTTCTTTTCTTATATCCATTTCATCTTCCCCTGAAAAAATAGTGCCGTCGATATATCTTCCGGCCATAGACCCTGTTTTTCCTGCTATCAGTTCAATCATATGCCCAAGAGTCATTCTGCTTGGTATACCTTGTGGGCTGAATATTATATCTGGCTTTATTCCGGAAGATGTAAAAGGCATATCTTCCTCAGGCACTATCAAACCTATAATTCCCTTCTGACCGTGCCTTGATGTGAACTTGTCACCTATTTCAGGCATTTTTGTATTTCTTAATCTGACCTGGACAAGTTTATTACCTTCTTCATTTTGTGTAAGAAGAACCATATCCACAACCCCCTTTTCACCATGCTTCAGGGCGATTGAAGACTCCCTTCTTGAACTTGTGGATAATTCATATTCATCCATTGAACTTAAGAACCTTGGCGGGCTTGTTTTTCCTATTATTACATCCCCTTCCTTGACATCTGCCTCAGGATAAATCAGGCCGTCTTCTTCAAGATAAGCATATTCTTTCTCACTCCTGTAGCCTTTTACGTCTTTATCAGGAATGGATATATCATCCATCAATCCTCCTGAATACTTCAGCTCTTCGCTTGATACAGGCCTGTAATAAGTGCTTCTTGCCATGCCTCTTTCTATAGAGCTTTTGTTAAATACTACAGCGTCCTCCATATTATAGCCTTCATAAGACATTATAGCAACAACCACGTTCTGGCCGTAGGGGTGCTTGTCAAGATTCACTATATCTTGTGTAAGAGTGCTGACTATAGGCCTCTGCGGATAATGAAGCAGGTTAACATCCATATCCATCCTGTAGTTGAAATTTGCAGCATAAAAACCAATTGCCTGTTTTTGGTTTTTAGAGCCCTGGTTAAGCCTCACTGCATGGTCGTGGTCCTCAAAAGGAACCAGAGAAGTGCATAATCCAAATATATCCATGGGGCTTATTTCAAGATGTGTGTGCTCATGGGTTAAATCCTCTTTGTCAATAGCAACTAAAGCTGATTCCTCCTCCTCAGCATCAAGATATTCTATTATTCCCTCATTAATAAGGTCAGACCAGCTAATCTTGTTTTTTTCAAGCTGTTTTATATGATCTTCAGTAAGCTTAGGCTCTCCGTTTTCAACAACAATCAAAGGCCTTAAAACCCTGCCTTTTTTTGAGCCAATAAATATCCTTTTTCTTTTTTTGTCATAATATACATTCACAGTATAAAATTTCCTGTTCATTCTTCTCTCATTTTTTATCTTTTTAATGAACTCCTCAGGTTTTTCAACTGACCCTACAAATATATCATCCATAAAAACTTCTGTTTCCCCAATTAAATTCTCATTCATTTTTACATTCTTAATTTTATTTGTGTCTTTTTTCTTCTTAGGCTTTTTTTCTGTTGTTTGTGCTTTTTTTTGCTTCTTTTCCTTTTTTATTTTTTTCTTAACAGTCATTTTATTCAGATTTGTTTTAAACCAAACTTCTTTAATTTAGTCAATAACTCTTTTTCATCAGTATTTAATGAAACAGAAGCCAGCAACGCCATATTCTTTCTTAATCCTATATTGGTTCCTTCGGGTGTTTCTGTAGGACATAGCCTTCCCATATGTGTTGCATGAAGCATTCTTGCCTCAAAATTTTCGCCTACTGTGCTAAGAGGGCTTACAACTCTCTGTAAATAAGACAATAAATGTAAAAAATTCAGCCTTTCTATTCTCTGGCTTACGCCCGTTCTTCCGCCAACCCATGTTCCTGTTGCCATGCTGCTGAAAATTCTTTTTGTCAGCAATTTATCCCTTATAATAACTTTGATGCTTGGAAATTTTCCTCTTTTGACCATTCTCTGGAAATTATATAAAAGGTCTCCTATCAGGACTTTCAGATTCACAGAAAACAAGTCTGCCAATAAATCACCGCTTAGCTTTAATCTCTTGTTTTTGTAATGGTCCTTGTCATCAACAGGCCATTTTCCCTCTTCAGTCATTATAAATTTCTTCAGATATTTGCACAGGTTATATGCTTTTTCCATCCTGTGCTCTTTATCTCCCCCCACATGAGGCAAAAGGTATTTATCCAGTATCTCCTGTGTCCTTTCTATCCTTACATCCTTGGCCTGGGTAATGCCCACTTTTTTTGCTATAAAATTAAGGGCTTCTTCCTGTGTCTTTATATCCACAAACTTGTAAAGATTAAGAAAAACTTCTGAATTATCAGGCAGGCCCACAATACGCATGATGCTTTCATCATTCAGCAAGCCAAGTGCCTTTATGAGTATTATTACGGGTATTCTCTTTACCCTTGTGAATGTAAGGTAAAAAACACTGTCCTTTAATTTCTCAAATTTGTGAGGTATCTTATAAGATTCTCTTTCTGAGAACAATGTTCCCTCATATTCGCTCGTTCCTACCTTATTTCTCTTGATTAGCAGCCTGTTTGCAACCAAATCCTCAATCTTAACCAGAACCTTTTCTGTCCCGTTTATTATAAAATACCCCCCGGGGTCATCAGGGTCCTCTCCTTTCTCTATAAGCTCTTTTTTGCTTAAGCCGTGAAGATAGCAGTATTTTGAATGAAGCATAATAGGTATTTTTCCAAGTTGTGTCCTGAAAGATTCTCTCTCAACACCATTTATAAAAGAAGATACTTCTATGAACATTGGTGCTGCATAAGAAAGCCCCCTTAGTCTTGCTTCTTTCGGGGTTATGTTTATCTGGGAGCCGTCAGCTTCTGTAATCTGCGGCTTTCCTACTGATATTTTTCCCAACTTTATTTTAAATTCCTCTACATTCTCAGGTATAATTGTCGGCTCAAGCACACTATTTATATCAATAATATTCTGAAGTTCATTCTCAATAAAATTATTAAAGGACTCAATATCTGCATTTATAAGAGTATTTTCATCAAAATATTTTCTCATCAATATCCTTGAATAATTATTTTTTTCCTGTCTCATTTTTATTTCATTGTATTGGTTTTATTATTATTTTTTATTGCATTATGCTATTTTCAGGTATTTATTACAGCCCTGTAAAAAACACTTTTCCCTGCTGTTGAGCTTTTTCTTATGATTTTTATAACATCACCCACACTCACATCTATATTTTTTAAAGCAGGATCTTTCATTGATATTTTAGGCAATTCCAGTAGATTTATGTGGTATTTTTCCAAAAGTTCTTTTTTTTCTTTAGAATTCAGTTTTATGTGCTCAGGAACCAGCACATGGCTCTTTATATCAAATTCCATGCTTTCTTTTTTTGTTGTTTTTTTTGCCATTTTACACCAAATACACACATATTTGAAATTATACGGGCCGGACGAGATTTGAACTCGCGACTCCTGCATCGCTTTCTGCTGAAATGAAGTTAAAAGTGCAGTGCTCTGTTGCCCAGTTTTTCCTGAAAACCTATCGGAAAAAACTCCCAGGCTGAGCTACCGGCCCAGAGTTTTTTTGGATGCTGTATATTAAAACACGCCCTGACCGGGAGTTGAACCCGAGTCGGAGCCTTACTATATCCTCTCTTCCGAATATCATGATTATTCAGGATTCGACAGGGCTCCATGATAACCACTACAC
>JAFGLI010000019.1 GCA_016928115.1 Candidatus Woesearchaeota archaeon
AACAACCTTATTTATAAACTTTTGGATTGTCTTCAGAGTGATAAAAAGATATGTTTGTTTATAAATGTTTCGGTTTTGTTGTCACTTATTAGTTATTAATATAATATAAAGAATAAAAATTACCAAACAATCCATGGATGATAAATTACTTTGCCCCCTTCTTTGACCTCGAATATTCCTAATTGGTTAAGGGCAGGGGAAAGTATCCATGAAAAATCTGATATTAAAGGATTAAGTTTGGCTCTTGTAAATATCTCACAAAAGTCTCCACGATATTTCTCATAAATTTTGGATTCCTTTATTTCCTGAGCAACTTTCTCATCATGAACATACTTATCTATATCTGATTCTGTATAAGGAACCCACGAAGGAACCCCTCCATACATTCTATCAATCTTATTTTTTGTCCCGAAGACAGGATGTGTGTGCCCCAGGCTTACCTGAAAACCTGAAGATTCTGCTTCATAAAAAGATTTTTCCAGTAAATCCCCATCATCCCAGTCACAGCAGTTTTGACTGCCAACATCTCCCTCAATAAACTTAAGAAACCTTAATGAGTTACTGTCAAACAAGCCGGTTGCTGCAATTTCAATAGCCAAAAAATCTCCTTCTGCCAGGCTTTTGGAATGATTAGCGATATATTCTATTGAATCTTTTTCACCCACTAATTCAAAAAATGCAGAAGGAATAATAGTAACCTGTTTGTCTGAAACACTATACTTAAGTGTAGGATCTGCTTCATATTTCTCTATAAATTTATCCAGGGAGTCTTTTTTAATTGCCTCTGATAATTCACAGCTTATGTCTTCCATAATTTCAGGAATAAAGAATTATTTTTAAATATATTGATTCTATTCCACAGTAACAGACTTAGCAAGATTTCTAGGCTTATCTACATTCAAACCTTTTAAATCAGCGATATGATAAGCAAGAAGCTGTAATGGGATGATGTTTAATATGGGAGATAAAATATTAAGGGTTTCAGGCACTATTATAATATAGTCCGCAAGCTTTTCTATTTCCTTGTTTTTCTCATTAGCCACTGCTATAATCCTGCCTTTTCTTGCCTTTACCTCCTGCATATTTGACAGAATCTTATCAGAAAGGTTGTTTTTTGTTGCAAGGAAAACAACAGGCATGTTTCTATCAATCAAAGCAATAGGTCCATGCTTCATTTCAGCTGCAGGATAGCCCTCAGCATGTATATAGGATATTTCCTTTAGTTTCAACGCTCCTTCCAAGGCAACAGGAAAATTAATGCCCCTTCCCAGATAAAGAAAGTTTGTGCTGTTTTTGAATTTCTCTGCAAGCTCCCTCAGCCTGTCTGATTTTTTCACTATAATATTTATCTTTTCAGGAATCTTTTTCAATTCCCTCACTAAATCATCATCTATTTTATAGCCTTTTTCCTGCCTTATCCATAATGCAAAAAGCAATAAAGCCAAAACCTGTGAGCTGAATGCTTTTGTTGACGCTACCCCCATTTCAGGCCCTGCATGGAGGTATATTCCTGAGTCAACCTCCCTTGCTATTGTTGAGCCCACAACATTAACTATGCCTATGCATTTACATTTCTTTGATTTAATCTCCTTCAAGGCAGCGAGTGTGTCTGCTGTCTCACCTGACTGCGAAATTACAATCAATACATCGCCTTTTTTTATCACAGGGTTCCTGTACCTTAATTCAGATGCATAGTCAACATAAACAGGTATCCTTGTTAAATCCTCAATTATATGCTTTCCTATAAGAGCAGAATGCCAGCTTGTCCCGCATGCTGTTATTATGATTCTCTTTATTTTCTTTACATCCATATCCAGGGTTAATTTTATCTTATTGTTCTTCATTCTTCCCCTTAAAAGATTTTTTACTGAATCGGGCTGCTCAAATATTTCTTTTAACATAAAATGCCTGAATCCTTTTTTTTCAGTTTCTTCTATAGACCATTTTATTTTGTGTATTTTTTTATTTGCCTTTTCCCCGTTGATTTTCATAACAGAATAACTATTATTGGTTAAAACAGCAATTTCATTATCATTTAAGTATATCACCTTTCTCGTATACTGCAAAACTGCAGGTATATCTGAAGCCACAAGCATTTCATTTTTCCCTATGCCTAATATAAGAGGTGAGCCTTTTCTTGCTGCAACAATCTTATTCTCATCTTTTTGTATAACAGCCAGGCCGTAAGCCCCTTCAATAAGCTTTAAGGCTTCGGCAACAGCATTTTCAAGGCTTGAGGAATAGAATTTCTCAATAAGATGGGCAATAACCTCAGAATCAGTGTCTGAAACTATCTTATGGCCTTCTTTCTCAAGAAGTTTTTTCAGGGAATTATGGTTTTCTATTATGCCGTTATGGACAATGGCTATTTCCCCTTTGCAGTCAAGATGGGGATGTGCATTAATCTCACTTGGCTCACCATGCGTAGCCCATCTTGTATGTGATATCCCCAGGCTGCTGTTTATATTTTTCAAGCCGGGGTGTTTTTCAAGATGCTCAATCCTTCCTTTTCTCTTGACAGTTATTAATCTTTTATTTTCCACTACACAGATGCCTGCACTGTCATAGCCCCTGTATTCCAGTTTCTTCAATCCTTTTATGAGCACAGGGACTGCATTTCCCTCACCAATATAAGCAATAATGCCGCACATATTTAAGGGAAAACAGTAAATTATAAAAATATTTAGTTTTTAAATCCCAAAATCCCAAGATTTTTAAATCTTAGTTTTTTCTTATTGTAAAAATGCTTAAAATAATTCCTATAGGAGGATACAGGGAAGTAGGAAAAAACTGCACTGTTGTGCAGGTTGATGATGAGATGATTATCTTAGATATGGGTCTTCATATTGAAAACTATATAAGGTATACAGAAGACGAGGATGTGATAAAAGCAGACCCAAGAGAGCTGATAAAAGCTAAGGCCCTGCCCGATACTTCTTTCCTTGAAAAAAACAGGGAAAAAATAAAAGGAATATTTGTTTCACATGCACATCTTGACCATATAGCTGCACTCCCTTATCTGGCAGGCAGGTTCAAGTGCAATATCTATGGGACAAGATTCTCAATAGAAGTACTGAAAGCCATATTAAAAGATGATAATATAAATCTTCCGAACAAGCTTATTTCTCATGCTGTTAACAGCAAGATGGTAGTGAGCGATAAGATAAGCGTTGAGTTCATAAAGATAGCACATTCATGCCCTCAGACTTCTATGTTGGCTGTTCATACGCCTTACGGGATTGTCCTTTATTCAAATGACTTCAAGTTTGACAAGACTCCTACCTTGGGGAAAAAATCAAATATAAAAAGGCTCATGGAATTGAGGGGAAAGATAAAAGCCTTGATTGTTGACTCATTATATGCAGACACTCCGCATAAGACAGCATCAGAGGCAATTGCGAAAGAGCTGCTTGAGGAAGTCTTATTGAACAGCGACACTGAAAAAAAGGCAGTCATTGTAACAACATTCTCAAGCCATCTTGCAAGACTGAAAAGTATTGTTGAATGCAGCAGGAAGATGAAAAGAAAACCTGTATTTCTCGGAAGGTCTCTTGCAAAATATACCCATGCAGGAAAACAGGCAAATATAATTGACTTTGAAGATGATATTGAAATTATAAAATACAGCAAAAAGGTTAAAAAATTCCTTAAAAACCTGAAAAACCCTGAAAAATATCTGCTGGTAATGACCGGAAACCAGGGAGAGCCGAAAGCAATACTGGCAAGGGTGGTTTTTGAAAAATGGTTTGATTTCTCTCCGGGGGATTTTGTAGTTTTCTCATGCTCAACAATACCCACTGAAACAAACAAAGAAAACAGGAAAAGGCTTGAAAGGGCACTGAAAATAAAAAGGGCAAGAATTTTCACAGACGTCCATGTTTCAGGGCATGCATCAAGGGAAGACCACAGGGACCTCATAAAAATGATAAGGCCGGAAATACTGCTGCCTTCACACTCTGACTTTGAAACATCTAAAGAGTTTGCTGAGCTTGCAGAAGAAGAAGGATACAAAGAAGGGAAGAATGTCTTTGTTCTTGAAAATAAAAAAGAGCTTATTCTGAAATAAAGATTATATAATTATATAACAAAATAAAAAAGAAAAATAAATAGAAAAATAAAAAATAATTAAAAATTAATTCAGCTCACAGCCGCTTATTTCTGACAAATCCTGAAGTATCTGTTCTCCCTTATATATCCCATCACCAATAATCCATGTAGGATATCCTTTTACATTTGCATTATCACACACTTCCTGCTGTATCTGGGGATTCTCATCTACCTTGCAGTCAACAAACTGAAGGTATTTGTCAAAAAATCCTTCAAACATATCTATCTGGTTCATGTTGTTTTTTCCGTAGACATACAAGACAGTCCCTTTCTCTGCAAGGCATTCTGCAAACCCTGCTAAATCCCAGTTTTCTGTTTCCTCTTCAGCAATCTCTGTAATCTCCTCTTCAATAAACTCTTCCTCAGGCTCCTCGACTGTTATATTAGTTATGTTTTCCTCTTCAGTTATGTTTTCCGCAATGACATTTTCACCACTAATGTCCTCTTCAGCAATCTCATTAACTTCAGTTTCTTCAGTTGTTGTCTCATTTTCTGTTTCTGTAAAATTCACGGGCTCATATTCATCTTCAAGATAAATCTCGATATCTGCATTTTCCCTCAACTCATTTATGAACTCTGTAATTGCCTGCTGCTGCTTCTGTGACTCTATGAAGAGCTTTATATTCTCAGAAACATTTTCATAAGACACATTGAATAAGTCTGAATTTTCATCATAATATGCCTCTGCTTCCTCATCAGTCACATTT
This sequence comes from Candidatus Woesearchaeota archaeon, assembly GCA_016928115.1. Lineage (GTDB taxonomy): Archaea > Nanobdellota > Nanobdellia > Woesearchaeales > UBA9642 > JAFGLI01. Next base: position 4,815 of record JAFGLI010000019.1, read on the forward strand.
ATGTCTTTCAGGACATCTGAAAACAGATTATCTATGAGAATTTTCCTTGTGTATATCTCCCTGAACTCTTCCATTGTCATACCTTCCTCATCCAGTGCATCCTGAAGCTCTGTAAGATTCATCAGATTGTTGACCATGAAAAGATATATTGTATTGTTAACTTCCTGCTCGCTGACAGTCATATTCCTGGAGTATGCTTCCTCAACAAAAAGCTGCTGGTTTATCATCTCATCAAGAAGCCCTTTTTTGCCCAGTAATGACTGGTATATTGGTGAAAGCAGTTCATAATTCTCATCCAGCTCCTTCATTGTAATCTCCCTTCCGTTAACCCTTGCAGCCAGTTCCTCTCTTGTGAGGGGCAGGTTGAGGTTAAGTACGACTATTGCCAGAGCAGCAATAACCAGAATACCAGTAAGAATAAAAAGCCAAGTCTTATCTTTTTTTCCGGTATTGTTTTTTCTCTTTTTATTTACATTATTTTTTCTGTTTTTGGATTTTTTTCTTTTATTATTAGCCATTATTACCACCTTTTTTAAAAACTGAATTAATAAAAATCCCAGAAATGAATCTGAGATGTGTCCAACACACCTCTTTTTGAAAACATTAAGCACACAAGATATATAAATTTTTTGATTTTAACAGGGGCTGTGGTAACCGCAATATGGGTTTTTCATTAAAGCCTGTTTTAACAGGAAAACATTTAAAAACCAAAACTGTTTTTTATTTCCTTATGGTAGATTTCAGAAAGACAGAAAAAAAATGGCAGGATAAATGGGATAAGAAGAAATTATTTCAGGTTAAGAAAGACAAAAACAAAAAAAAGTACTATGTTCTCGTAATGTTCCCCTACCCATCAGGCTCCGGACTGCACATGGGTCATGCATTTAATTATATTGTGGGAGACATAATAGCAAGATACAAAAAAATGCAGGGCTTTAATGTTCTGCATCCTATGGGATATGACTCTTTAGGGTTACCTGCAGAAAATGCAGCCATTAAGCAAAAAGAGCATCCGGGGAAATACTCAGAAAAGGCTATTAAAAATTTTATGGACCAGCAGAAATCCTTAGGTATAAGCTATGACTGGTCAAGAACTGTTGAGACTCATTCTCCTGAATACTATAAATGGGACCAGTGGATTTTCCTCAAGATGCTTGAAAAAGGCCTTGCTTATCAGAAAGAGTCTTCAGTAAACTGGTGCCCTGAATGCAAAACAGTATTGGCAAATGAGCAGGTTCATGACGGAAAATGCTGGAGGCATGAAGACACAAATGTTGAGATAAAACAACTAAAGCAATGGTTCTTAAGGATAACTGATTATGCTGATGAATTATATGAAAGTATTGACTCATTGAAAGGGTGGCCTGAAAGGACAAAAGCAATGCAGAAGAACTGGATTGGAAAAAGCCACGGAACTGAGATTGATTTTGAGATTGAAAATCCAAATAAGAAAAAAGAAATTAGTAATGTTGTAATTATTCATGGTTCTCCTCATAGTAAAAAACGAGCAAAAGAAGAACCTCAAAATAAGGCTCATTGGATTTCATGGTTGAAAAAAGAATTAGAAAAACAAGAGATAAAAGTATACAATCCTTTAATGCCTAATTGTTGGAAACCAAAATATGAAGAATGGAAAAAAGAATTTGAAAAAATTAACATTAATGAAGATAGTGTTTTAATTGGACATAGTGCAGGAGGAGCTTTTGTGGTTAGATGGTTAAAGGAAACCGGGAAAAAAATTAATAAATTAATTTTAATATCTGCAGGGAAAACAACAACTAAGGAAAATAAAAGATTGCATAAATTTTACAGTTTTAATATTGGTGATAAAATCAAAAATAATGTGAAGGAAACTATTATTTTTATCTCAGATGACGAACCAGATTATAGGAAGAAAAATGCCATAGAATATGAAAAAAAATTAAATGGAAAATTAATCAGTTTGAAAAACAGAGGACATTTCACTCTAAAAGGAATGAAAACAAAAGAATTCCCAGAACTTCTTGATGAAATTATTTCAAAAACAAAATTCCCAATATTCACAACACGCCCCGATACAATCTATGGAGTAACATTTATGGTTATATCTGCACAGCATCCAAAACTTGTTGATTTGATTACAAAAGAGCAGGAAAAAGAAGTTAAAGAATTCCTTAAAAAGCTTAAATCAGTAAGTGAAAAGGAAATGGAGGATATGGAAAAGGAAGGCGTCTTTACAGGCTCGTTCGCTGTCAATCCAATGACAAATGAAAAGATTCCTGTTTATGCAGGAAATTTTGTCCTTGCTGATTATGGCTCAGGAATGGTTATGGCTGTGCCTGCCCATGACCAAAGGGATTTTGAATTCGCCAAAAAATACAATATTCCTGTAAAGATAGTAATACAGCCTGATGCCTATGACATAAATCCTGAAAAAATGTCAAGGGCTTATACTGGAAACGGCAGAATGGTAAATTCAGGGGAATTCAATAATCTACCTAATAATATTGCAATTGATGAAATCACCAAATACCTGATTAAGAAAAAATCAGGAAGAAAAACAATACAGTATAAACTAAAAGACTGGTGCATATCAAGACAAAGATATTGGGGAACTCCCATACCAGTAATATACTGTGATAAATGCGGGATTGTTCCTGTAGCTGAAAAAGACCTGCCTGTTAAGCTGCCTGAAAAAGTGAAATTCGGAAAAGGCAATCCTCTTGAAACAAATAAGGATTTTGTGAATGTAAAATGCCCCAGATGCAAAGGCAATGCAAAAAGGGAAACTGACACAATGGACACTTTTGTAAATTCATCATGGTATTTCTTAAGATACTGCGACCCTGAAAATAATAAAAAGATATTTGATAAAGAAAAGGCAAAATACTGGATGCCTGTTGACCAATACATAGGCGGGGCAGAGCATGCATGCATGCACCTTATTTATTTCAGGTTTTACAACAAATTCCTGAGGGACATTGGCCTTGTTGATGTAGATGAGCCTGCAGTTAATCTGTTCCACCAGGGAATGCTTCATGGTCCGGATGGAAAGGTTATGTCCAAAAGCAGGGGCAATGTTGTGCTGCCGAAAGAGGTTTCTGAAAAATACGGCATAGATACAGCAAGATTGTTTCTTGTCTCAATAGGCTCTCCTGACAAAGACAGGGAATGGAATGAAAAAGGAATCCGGAGCAGCCTTAAGTTCATTGAGAAAGTGTATGATTTTGTAAAAAAATTTAAAGAAAATAAGTCATCACCAATTATTGAATCAAAGCTGCATAAAGCCATAAAGACTGTCAGCCAGGATATAGAGAATTTCAGGTATAATCTTGCTGTAATAAAGCTGAGGAAATTATTTGAGGGCATTTGCGATGAAAAAAACATTACTAAAAAAGACCTTGAAATCTTCCTGAAAATGCTTGCGCCTTTCTGCCCGCATATATGCGAGGAATTATGGGAAAAACTTGGCAATAAAGGATTTATTTCAGAAGCAAAATGGCCCGGATATGATGATAAGAAAATAAATGAAAAAGCCCTGTACTCTGAGGAGCTTGTTGATAATGTAAGGAAAGATATTCTTGAGATTATCGGGCTGATTGGAAAAGATGAGAAAGGCATCTCAGAAATTACAATCTATATTGCAGATGAATGGAAATACGGATTATATAAAGAGATAAAAAAAGCTATGGAAAAGACACAGGACATAAACGAGATAATGAAAGCAGTGATGAAGACAGAATTCAGGAAATATGGGAAGTATATATCCAAAAACATGAAGACCATGGTTAACCAGATGCCCTCTATGGTAACTTCAGCAAAAGAGGAGAAAAAAGTGCTTGAAAATTCAGCTGAAAAAATCACTGACTTTAAATGCAGTGTTATTATAAAGTATGAAAAGGAAGCAGGCGAAAAAGCAAACAAAAGGGCACTGCCCGGGAAGCCTGCAATTGTCATTGAATAAAACATATTCCTGTTTATTCTGTATTAATAAAAAAATTTATAAACATTTAATAATTTAGATATAACATGAACAAAAAGGGGATATCTCCGTTAATAGCTACTGTACTTCTGATTTCATTCAGCGTAGCCCTGGGAACAATGGTCATGAGCATAGGCAGGCAGGTTGCAGACACCAGTGGAGAATGCGAAGGGGTTATTCTTGAAATACAGCAGCTTAATAAAAAAGCAGTCTTGTGCTATGATACTATTGAATCATCCATAAATGTAATCCTGAAAAATATAGGGAGCACTGAAGTCAATGGGATAAAAATGAGGGTTATTGACATTGATGAAGAAATAAACGAAGTAAACATATCAAACTCAAAGATACTGGTTGGGGGAATATTCAAAAAAAACATACCCTACAGCAACGGAATGGGGGTTTATGTTGAGTTTATACCTTCTGTTATGAAAGAAAGCGGAGAAATAATATACTGCCCCGGGAAAAGCGTTTCAATGGACGGAGTGCCTGTATGTTCGGCCTGAGAATATAAAATTACTCATAAAAAAATTCTTTTAGATGTGGGTTTTCTTTTTTTAATATCTTCAATGATTTATATCTAAGCTGATTTGCCCTTTCTCTTGAGATGTTAAATAATATTCCTATTTCTTCCAGAGTGTGTTGATTTTTCCCGTTTAAACCATAATAAAACTCAAGAATCTTTCTGTCTCTTCCATTATATTCTCCTCTTGATTCCAGTTTATCAAGGGCTTTTGAAAGTTCATCATGAAGCCTTTTTTTCCTGTAATCATCTTCAGGCATACTTTCTTCAACAGGAATAAGCTCGCTCCTTTCATCTCCTTCTTCATTAAAGGGGGATGATTCATCGAGTGAAACAAATTCTGTGAATGCCGCTTTCAGGGTATATTTGCTGTATCTTAAATCAAGCATTTCATTGATCTCATCAAGAGTGGGCTTATAGCCATACTTATTTATAAACTTCTTCTCTGCTTTTTTAACTAAACTTATAGAATATGAAAGATTAGCAGGCATCCTGATTGTTCCAATCATTTCAGATATGTGCCTGTAAATACCTGATTTTAACCAAAAATCAGCATATGAAATAAATTTTATCTCCTTGTATTTATTCTTATCCCTGAATTCTTTACAGTAATACTTTTCTGCAGCTGTTAAAACCTTCTCTAATCCTGCCTGTATCAAGTCTTCCTCCTGCAAGGACTCGTCTGGATTGAATTTGAAATAAATATCTCTTGCTGATTTTATGAAAAAAGGAATATTGCGGCTTACGAGTATGTTCTTTGATAATGCCTTTATATATTCTTTTGGAACATTTCCGTTTTCTGCTTTTTCCTCAAGTCCGATTTTTTCAAGAACTGAAAGCCCGGGGATTTTTTTAATGGCTGTTTTAAGATTAGTATATCTTCCAGGATTATCCCTTATGTAAGCTAACTTAATTTCCTCTTTTGGCTCCAATAGCTTCACATCTTTAAGATTGCCGTCCTTGAAATCCTTAGGAACTAAAATATTTGATACCATTTTTATATAATCTTTACTATTAAAAAGTAACAATAACTAAAAGATTTAAATATCTTTCCTTTTTAGCAGAATATATATAAATAACAGATTATTAAACAATAAAAGATGAGAATAAAACTAAAATTTACAAAATCTCTGGAGGAAAACGCATCATATTATTTTGAAAAGTCTAAAAGGGCAAAACAGAAATTAGAGAAAACCAAGAAAGCAGTGAGGGATACAAAGAAAAAGCTGGAAAATGCAGAGAAGATTACGAGTGAAGAGATAAAAGAGGAAAAGAAGAAAAAGAAACTGAAGAAAGTCATAAAAAAGAAAAAATGGTACCAGAATTTCAGGTGGTTCATGTCATCAGACGGCTTTCTTGTTGTGGGTGGAAGGGATGCAACATCAAATGAGATTATTGTAAAGAAGCATGCATCCGGAAATGACATTGTATTTCATACACAAATGGCAGGAAGCCCTTTTGTTGTAATAAAAAATCCTTTAAATAAAGACATTCCTGATTCCACAATACAGCAGGCTGCTGATTTCTGTGTAAGCTTCAGCAGGGCATTTGACGAGGGACTGCAGACTTCAGAGGTCTATTATGTAAAGCCCGAGCAGCTTTCCAGGAAAACCAAAGCAGGAGAATATATGGGAAAAGGCGCATTCATGGTATACGGCAAGAGAAACTACACAGAAGGGAGGCTTAATGTTGCTGTTGGAAATTACAATGGAACCACTATGTCCGGGCCTGTTGAGGCAGTTGAAAAACACTGCAAAAAATATGTCGTCCTTAAAAAAGGAAAAGAGAAAAAAAGCGAGCTTGCAAAGAAGATAAGGCATTTATTGGAATTAGATGACCTGGATGAAATAATAAGGTTTATACCAAAAGAGGCTGAGATTGAAGAAGTAAAAAAATAAAACCAATCAGTTTCTTTTATATAATTTATAAGTTTCTGTTTTATATATTAATTTATTGCTTCTTATTATCTCTAAAATCTTTTCTCTTTGCTCCGGACATTTTTCATCAACGGGATTACATTCTATAGAACTAAAAATTATATAATTATAATCTTTTTCTTCTAAAATATCTTTCAGCCGCGGCATGCTATAATAATAAGCAATATACATTTTATTATCGATAAATACAGAAGGAAATGGGGTTGTTGTAATAACAGAGCCATTCAGGTTATTTTCTTTTAAGAAAGAATAAAAATCTTCATCCTTACCCGAAGTATTCAAAAGTTTAACAAGATTGTGTGTTGAGGAAAAAGGAATAATCAGAATGATAATGAATATCAGAATTAAAGAAGCAGATAAAACATATTTATTCAGCCATTTCTGCCTTTTCAGAATATTAAAAATGCCATCAACCCCCAAACCTACAAATAAGGCCATGAATGAAAAAAAAGCTAAACCATATCTTATTTCCTTATGTGAAGAAATACTGAAATATAAGGCAAATATCAGAAAAGCAAACAGAAAAACCAGTTTTTCTTTGTTTTTGTAATATTTTCTTCTAAAAAAGAAATATAAACCAGGCAATGAAAACCAAAATAAAGGATTCTGTAAAAAAATATTCTTAAAATAATAAAGAAAACCTCCGGTATGAAAAAAACTCGTTATGTTTGATGTATAAATGCCCCCAAGTAAGGGCATGAATATTCTCTGAAAAAAGACCAAATCCTCTGATTCAAACATAAAATAAGAATATAAACACAAAACCACCACAGAAGAAATAAAAGGAATCCATATTTTTAATAGATTTAAAAGATTATCATTAAATTTTGTCTTATCTTTTATAATCTCTATGAAAAGCACAATGGTTAAAACCAATATAGACAAAGCAAAAGGAAATCTTGTTAAAAAAGCCAAGCCACAGAACACTCCTGCAAAAAAATATCTCTCTTTATTGAAAAAATAAAAACTAATAAATACCAACAACAAAGCAGGAAGTGTTGTAAAAATCCTAAAAGAATTAATAAAAAAAACAGGCGTAATTATTAAAACAATAACTGCAATCAAAGAAATTGCTTTATTAAATACCTTCGCCCCAAAAAAATAAAGATAAAAAAGAAATAAAGAAGATATAACTATAGATAAAATTCTTCCCATTATCAGGGGATCAAAAGATAATTTCCATAAAAAACCATTAATCAGAGACAATAATGGGGGTCTAAATGGCTCTATGAATGCATTTCTGCCCAAGGAATAGAAATATTTCCCCATTGCAATATAAACTGCTTCATCCCAATAAATTTTTTGTCCTTTAAAAATTAGCAACTGAAAAACAAAAAAAGCAAAGATAATAACAAGAATTAGAATTTTAGTTTCTTTAAAATTATTAAGAAAATCCTTTTTTTTAATATTCATTTTTAAATTTAATTATCTGAGTCATTGCACTCTTCAATATCCCCATAATAAGAGCAGATTTTTTCAACTATCTTTTCTTTGGTGGTGAATGCAGGAAACTTCTCATCCTCAATTATTAATGTTGGGTACTGAGTAATGTTATATTGCTGCTTGAGAATCTCGACCATGGGCTCATTAAGCTGCTCATCTATCGGAAAGTTTAAAAGCTTTTCACCGAAATATTTTTTAAGGTAAGTAAGAACAAATTCCTGCTTCTCGCACATAGGGCATTTTTTATCATCTGAATAAAAATAAAGTATACTCACTCCCTTACGACCGCAGACATCCTTTACTTCATTTGCAAGCATCCAGTAATTAATCTGCTCCAATGTATACTTTCTTTTCAGCAGCTCGAACTTCTCATCATTTATTTTGCTGTCTTTTTCATAATTAACCAGCTTTACTCTTGTCTTTTCCAGCTCCACAAGGTTTTTCTCCAATGAAGAATAAAGAACAGAGCACGGCAGGTCTTCTTTTAACCCAAGAAGATATTTATATTGTAATTGTGAAGAGCTGAGCTCAACCTCATGCTCCTCATACATTGATTCAACATAATAAGTTCTCTGGCCTTCTATAATCAAGCCCAAGGATAAGCCAAGGGCAAATATCAGTAATGTAATTATTCCTGCCATCACATACCTTTTCCAGCTGAATTCTACCATTTCTGAACCCTCCTGAATATCAAATCAAAAAACACGCCTACCCAGATAAATCCCATAAGAAGATAATAAAACAGGAAATATGTAAACAAGCTGAAAACCCCTTTCCTGAACATCCTCTCATTTGCATTCCTGATTGAGTTTACAAAAAATATCAGGCTCATCATAATCATAGTCATTATTGTTATCAAAGCCATATAATCAAGGTCAAGAATACTGAAGTTCAGGCTGAAATTGTATATGAAAGTCATGAAATCAAAATCCACAGAGGCAAAATTAAAAAGGTTGCTCACTAAAGGCGGGATTATTCTATTAATCATCAGAAATAAAAGTATGATAACAATAACTCCGGATAATATTATTGAAGGCATCTGCAGCATGCCAAAATTTCCGTATTCCTTCCTGAAAAGCATTCTCCTGTAATTTATAACATTCAGTGTAGAGCCCTTGAACCATCGGTTTCTCTGTTTTACCACGCCCCGTATGTCCTTTGGCGCTATTGTATAAACTTCAGTATCATAAGTCTGCACAACCCTGTACTTGTGCTTGTGCATCCTGAAAACAATCTCAAGGTCCTCTGTAAGGTTGTTCTCATCAAAACCACCTAATTTTTCAAGAATGGATTTCCTGTATATTGAAAAAGGACCCGGAGCAACATGAATACAGTTTAATGCATTCATAAGTTTTTTATAGAACATGTTTATCAGGTACTCATACCATTGTATCTTCTGTATATTTGATTCTGCTTTTTTTATCTTCATCAGAGGCAGAACAGCCGCCATATTCCTGTCAGCATAAAAATAAGGAAGCATCTTTTTCAGGGCATCTTTTCTTACAAAAGAATCAGCATCCAGACACACAAAAAAATCTCCTCTTGACTCTTTTAACCCCAGATTGAGGGCCTTTCCCTTTCCGCCGTTCTTTTTGCTTATGAGCCTCAGGGGCTGTTCTGGATTGTCCTTTATTATTCTTTTTACTATATTTTTAGTATGGTCTGTAGAGCCGTCATTTACAACCATTATCTCCATTTTATCTTTCGGATAATCCAGGTCAAACAAAGACATTATGCTGCCTTTTATTGAGTCTTCCTCATTATATGCGGGAAGGACTACAGAAACAAAAGGATAGTTTTTTATGGGCTTTTTTTCAGGATAATGCTTGTTTTCAAAAATGACCATAATCCAGAATACTCCAAGATACAAAGAGATGAAATACACTGTCCAAAATAATATATTAAGTATCATTGCTATTATCAGGGATTATATTCCCACAGCTCAACCTCATTGAAGTCCCTGATTTTAATAAACTTTTCGTTATAGTGCAATAAAAACAACAATCCCTTCAGGGGCCTTGGCCATATCTCCTCCCTGCTTTTTTCATCTATAATTATGTATTTTATATCATTCTCATCGAAAATCCTGCTTGTGGTCTGTATGTTCTGCGAATCGAACAATGAATAGAATTCTTCGTATTTCTTTGGCTTTGTGTGCTTATATTCATAATACAATGCAGGCTCCCTTTCTGCAATATGCTTGATGAACATGTCATTCTGAGGACGGGACAATACTTTATAGTCGGGGTCAGAATGCTTTTTCAGGTACAATAATGCTTTTTCCATATCAATAGAAGGCTCTTCTGTAGTAAGGGAGGAAAGGGTGAAAACAGTGGAGAAAACAATACTGAATATTATGATTGAAATTACAAAATCTTTCAGCAGGGAGAAATCCCAGTACCTTTCAATAAGATAAATCATTCCTGATGAAGCATAGAACACCATGACAAGATTGCAGAAAAGCCTTGCCGAAGGGCTGAAAAAAGAGATTACAAGCAATGCAAAAAATGCCAGGTGGGGCAGGACAAAATAAAACGACCTTTTCCAGTTTACTGAAATTCCAAGGATGAAAAGTATGACAAGGAAAACAGGAAAGCCTGTATATGAGCCTATTTCAGAGAAATAATTTGCAATTCCTATGTTGGGGTCAAAAAAGTTAAGTATGTTATTGTTGAAAACAAGCAAGCCAAGCAAAAAGGCTGTGAAAGGAAATATTATTAGGAAGAGCCAGGACTTTGATTTCCTGTATTCCGACATATATAAAAGATAAAAGGAAAAAAACAGGAGCATTATGACAAATGAGAATATTTCAGTAAAAGCAAGAAGGGCAACCAACACAGATGATTCAATGAGGCGGTTCTTAAGGGCTAATAATACTACTGATAGTGAAATTACCATTATAAATGAATAAGGGGTAAACGCAGTTGAAATGAAAATGATAAAAGGAGAAACTGTGAAAAAAAGCATTCCCAGAAATAACTCATTCCGGTTGATTTTCGGATTTATTTTTGATTTTATCTCAAGCACGATAAAATAAAAAAGGACAAAGCTTAACAACCCAAATAAAAGGGGAAGCGCCTGTGTTATGAAGTTTAATGTGAATGCCTTTTCCAGCACGATTATGATAAAATGGAAAAGGTTGAAGTTATTAATATTTATTGCTGAAGGTATGTTGTTAAGATGGATGTATGACTCATAAGTAAAGGTATGGGTGTGCCCCTGAATATTCCTGAGCCTCGGGGGTATAAGTATGAGGATTACAAATACAAAAAACAATGCCAAAAGCCATTTTTTGTCTTTCATTTTCCACACCTGTATTCATAAATCTCTATCATGGGCTCCCCAATATTTGACCCATATAGCAAATCAAAACATAAAGGGTCATCTTTTGTATAGACTATATCTTTTATATTAAATTCATCTTTTATTGAATCTGATAGATATATATAATCAACCCCGTAATAATTGAGCTTCTCTGCTGCCGGGCTCTCTAATCTTGATGCGTATATTATCCTTATGTCCTGCAGCCTCGTACTTACGTCGTTTATGAGCAGAAAGTTGTTATCTGCAATATTCTTAGTGTTGGAATAATAGTTAAGTATATATCCCTTGTCTGCTGTTATGAGGGTTGTTTCTGACGGGTTTGAATGCTCTTTCAGCCATATAAAGGAATCAACCTCGCTTTCTGTGGGTGTCTTTTTCAGGGAGTCCCGGGCTGCCTTGACTGAGCTGAAACCTGATGAAAGCAGGAATATGCTTACAAAGAATATCAGGAGGAACCTGTATATGAATGAAATCTTTGTCTTATGAAAATAAAGGTAAAATGTCTTCAGTGTGAATGATGATGCAATAACCATCAGTAATGATAATATTAATAATCCTGTCTTTAATTCTATTAATGTGAAGAAAAGAAGGACAAATATCAAGGAAGAGATTGCGGTTATAAGGAAAACAATCTTGTTTTTTCTTTCATGGAACGCAAAATACATCGCCAATACGCCCAGTATTAAGGGGAGTATGCCTATATATGCAAACATCTGCGGGAAACTGAGATTTATGAAATATTCCCTCAGAACAGTCTGGGGAAGGTTCTTCCATATAACCCTTATGCCGTGGTTCACAAGCGCGTTTTTGTATATCAGGAGGTTTGCCCAGACTGAAAGGAACAATGCAAAAAGAACCCACTCAATCCTCCCCGTCCTTACCTGCTTCTGCTCTATCCTGCATATTGCAACGTATATTAAAAGACCCAATACCAAAATAAAGACTAAAGGTGAAGAGAAAACTAACAGAATGAGTAAGAATATTGACCAGTTAAGGTGGTTTTTGTTTTCAAGGTTTAAAAATAAGAGTAAAATTATGAATGTGATGATTATTGAAAAATAGTCTGTTGTGAGTGTGTTTATGTCAAGAAACCAGACAGGTATGAACACGGATAGGAAAGATGTGACTAATGAAATCTCCTTGTTTTTTGTGATTTTATGTGAAAAAAAGTAGATTATGAATATTATAGATGAAGCTAAAATATTGGGGATGAGTTTGACTGCTATTGTAATGGGCATAAAAAGGCTGAAGAATGCAAGGAAATAATAATATGCCGGAGTGAATAAGAAAGTTCTTCCCTGGTATGATAAAGGGTCATTGAACAAAGGCATTCCTGTCTTGGATATATGTTCGATTTGTCTTAGGGCAAAATAAGCATCATAGTCCATGTATTGTGTTTGGAAAGCAAAGAATAATCTTAAAGATAAAACTACAAAGAAAAATACCCATAACCACACCCATGGCTTTTTTATACTTCTCATTTATTATAGGGGGAAGTTATGGTTTAAAAATGTTTTTTAATTGGTAATGTTTATAAAGTATATTTATTTTCTGAATATAAAATGAAAATTGAACATTCCCTTCCTAAGGGAATTAATATGGGGGAAATAAAAGAAAAAAAGAACGATTACCAGAGAAAAATCGGTCTGGATATATTGCTGACAAAAAAACCCATACGAAGAGACCAGAAAGGCATTAAATCACTAAAAGAGCTGGAGAGGATTCTGATAGAAAATGACTTCACCATAACATATATGAATGAAAGAAGAATTTTGAGGGTTCAGAGGATTATTCAGGGAATACGCGAAGAAAGAACTGATTATCCGACTTTTTACACTATAAAAATGGGGAATACGCCCAGGCACATAAGACTAAGGGTAAAAAGCCCCATAAACAACAAAGACCCCGAGAAGCTTGTGGATATTTTATCTGAGTATGTTAAGCATTTATACAGATAAAAAATAGAAGGCGATTAAAAATGTATGACGATATAAAAAAACTTTTTCCTGAAGAAGTTAAAATCAATAAATGGGTGGAAAAAGTAGGCGAAAGTGAAAGGGATATAAGCCTGGACTTATTGCTGACAAAAAACCCTGTTTGTAATATTAAATTACAGGAACTGCTGACAGAAGAAGGATTTTATATTGAATACAAGGATGAGGCAAAGCTAAGAAGCCAGGAAATCTATGAAGGAAGATCCTATAAAGAAATGGGACTGACTTCATACAGAATAATAATAACAAACAACTCGTTAAGGCTGATGGCTCACGGACAGAAAAAGAATAAGGGGCCAGATGTGCTTTTAGAAATTTCTTCAAAATTTGTAAAAAGTTTATATAAATAAATATTAAAAAAATTTATAAAGTTAGTTAATTAATATTGTTCTGATGGAAAAAATAACTAGCGGCAGTTCTGCTATTGATGAATTGCTTAAGGGGGGCTATGAAAAGGACATTATAACCACCATATATGGCCCTGCAGGCTCCGGAAAGACAAACTTATGCTTGGTTGCTGTTAAAGCTTTGGATGATGAAAAGAAAGTATTGTTTATAGACACAGAAGGGGGTTTTTCTGTTGACAGGTTTAAGCAGATGTGCAAGGATGAAGAAGAGCTTGAAGAAAAGATGAAAAGGATAATGTTCATTACACCAGTCACATTTGATGAGCAGAAAAGGATTTTTTCCAAATTAGATGAATATGTTGATGAGAATGTGGGGCTGCTTGTTTTTGACAGCATTGCTATGTTATATAGGCTGGAGATGGGAAAGGGGAAGAATGTGCAGAAGATTAATAGTTTGTTAGCACAGCAGTTAAGCTGTTTGAGTAAGATAGCGAGGGATAAGAACATTCCTGTCCTGATTACCAACCAGGTTTATGCTGATTTTGAGAATAAAAATAATGTCAAGATGGTTGGCGGTGATTTGTTAAAATACCAAAGCAAGTGTCTGATTGAATTACAGAATTTAAAAGGCTCTAACAGAATGGCTGTTATTAGGAAGCACAGGTCCCTGCCAGAGGGCAGGAAAGTCAAGTTTAAGATTATTAATAAGGGTATTGAAAAGGCTGAATAAACTTTTGGGGTGAGAAAATGCCTGCATGCGATATGTGCGGTAAGACAATAGACAGAATCTATAAGACCATGGTTGAAGGTGTTTTAATGGATTTGTGTGATGACTGCTCTAAGTTTGGTGAAGTTGTTTCTGAAAGAAATGTTTTGATAGAGAAAAAGAAGAAGAAAATTAAAGAGAAAAAAGAAATTAAAAGAGAAGAAGATGAAAAACAACCTGAAATTGTACAAGTTATTGTTGATAACTATGGTAAATTAATAAGAGATAAAAGAGAGAGAAAAGGATTAAAGCAGGAAGAATTAGCCAATAAATTAAAGGAAAAAGAATCTGTAATCAAAAAACTGGAAAAAGAAGAACTAGAACCTTCTATTAAACTGGCAAAGAAACTTGAATCTTTCTTCAATATAAAATTAATTGAAGAAGTTAAATTAAAGGAAAATATCTTACAAAAACTAAAAAAAGAAAACAATGACAAAGGAGATGAGTTGACTTTAGGGGATTTGATGTAGGGGAAAAATACAAAAAACATTATATATGAGAAAAACATTCTGGGATTATGGGGAAAGATATAAAAAAGAGATTTAAAAAAAAATTTAAGAATTTCATGAAGAATTATGGCACTGTCCTTCTTGCTATCGCTACTCTTATTATGGCATTAGGAGTATTTTACCAAGCTGAAGAAGCTAGAAGATTAGCAGATATAACTTCTCAACAATTCAGACCTGATTTAATGATTAAAATAAATAGTCCTAAAATTCCTATGGTTTGTGGAATAAATAATAGTGAATGTAAAAAAGCAGATTATATATGGATTCAAAAAAATGATTTTGTTAAATTTAAAGAAACTTTTACGAATGATGTTTTTATTCCTTTATATATATCTATTTACAATTTAGGTACTATGCCTGTTAAGTTTGAAAAACTATCTTATGATTTAGAATGTAAAAAGTATGTGAACCACAGAGATAAGATTAGTTTACTTTCAAATATAACCACTGTAATCGAATCTGCAAAATTCATAGAGTTTAATAAACTTATACCTTTAATTTATAAAGAAGGGTCTAGAGAAAAAGAGGAAGACTGTAATTTAAAACTTATATTTGAATTTAGTAAAAATCTCACTAAAACAAAAACAATTTTAGTTAAAATTGGGGAATAAAATATTTATTTAGAAACTTTTTTATATAAATTCCATTTTTATTAAAAAAATAAGGTGTGTTGTATGGAAATAAAACATTTGATAATTATTAGTTTGATTATAATATCATTATTTTTATCTTTGCCAGTAATAGTTAAAACAAGAGATATTGTAACTTTTAATTCAGAAGGAATTCGTCTCACAAAAAAAGAAAGCATTTATGGAGACAGAAATTACTGTGAATATGATAAATGCTCAGATCCTAAATGTTTAGATCCTGAAGATCTACCAAAAGATTTACAAGATTATAAAATTTGTTTCTGTTGTATTGCATTTGAATATGAAGGAAAAGATAATGGAAAAAAAATATGGGAAGTAGAAGAATATAGATTAAAAATTTTTTATATAGAAGATGAAAAAGAAAAAGAAAAACCTTTTTTCATTTCTGATATATCAACAAAAATTTCATTACCTAATAAAGAAAATGTAAAAATTTCAATTGATAAAAGTTATACAAAGCCATATTATTATAAAGAAAACTATCCTGACGAATTGAAAATATATTTTGAAAGAATAAGAATTAACTATCGAGCTTTATTGAGTTGGATTACTTCAAAAACATAATTATAACTTCTTGCTTTTAATTTTAGATTTAACAGATTCTCTGAACTTACAAAAATCATTCCAGATTTTATTGAAACCAATTTCTTGAATTTTTTCATAAGCCATAACAACTTCCTTTGGAGCATCTTTTGTAAAATGTGCTATGGTATTATCCCTGAGTTCCTTAATATATTTCCATGAGTCTGGGTATTCAATTGTGTCTTCAAATTTTTTATATGCAATCCAGTAAAAATTCCTTATATCTAAAATAAAAAAGTCCATGAGGGGTTCAGAAGGTCTAATACCTCTTTCTTTGATTACTGATTTGTAAGATGGATCAAGTTCTTCAGGATGATTATCAATAATTTTTGCAAATTGTTTCAAAAAAAAGAGTCTTCTAATAATACACTCAAATGGGAACCATTCATCATATTCTCTATTTCTTAGATCTTGCAAATATTTCTTCTTTTTTTCTTCATCCATAAAAAATAATCACCTAACTCAATCTATTTTTTATACTTCATAACTAAATAAGTTATAACAACAGAAAAAATAATTAAGATAATCAAACTTAAGTTCAGATATGTTAATCCTACTCTTGCATAATGAGATATATAATGGTCTTCTAATTGATCAATTCCCATAGAAACTCTTACATTTCCAAAATAAAGAAATGCTAATCCCCAAGGTAAAATAAACATTGCCCAAAAGAATGCTGTTGTTTTAAATATCTTTTTAATTATATTAGTCATTTTATTCCTGATTAGATTAAATAATATAAATAATTTATGAAATTGGGATTTTTTCATAAATTTTTTAAATAATCTTTATTTACCCCCTTATGGGGGTTGATAATATGAAAAAAATAATGTTTTTAATTTTTATTCTTGCTATTTTATTAATTAGTGGGTGTGCTTCACCTACATACACAAAAGATAATTCTCAAGAAACAAGCAACCAACAAACAAATACTCAAGAAGAAATAGAACCTAAAGAAAAAGAAATCACTTATATAAGCCTATTGTGGCCCATATCTAAAAACTGGGATTCAGATCCGGAAGTAGATGGTATAGAAATAGATTTAACACCATATACAAAAAATGATGAAATGGTTGAAACAGAAGGAATAGTTGAAGTAAAACTATGGGAATATACCTGTACTGATTATTCAGAAATGCTTGAAATGTGTATAGAAAAGGATTGTGTTAAATCTGAAGATGCCCTATTAGAAGAATGGAATGTTCCTCTAAAGAAAGAGGATTTTGATTTTATGGGTGCTACTATAAGAGCAGAATATGAAAAATATGATCCTACAGAAGACGAAAGAAATTATCCACAGGGGTGTATACTAGTAACATTAAAAGCCCAGGATAAAGAGTTTTCAGCAGAGGAAGATTCAGTAAGTTTGAAATAAATTAATCGTTTTTATCGGGGTCATGAATATCAGAAAATGACAAAATGGGAATATAAATTAGTAGATGTAGGAAAAACTCAAGGGGCTGAGACTTTAGATTTTGTAAGCCTGAAGGAAAGCTTGTTAAATGAATATGGAAAAGAAGGATGGGAATTAATAAACATTATAGGTAAGGACCCAGCTTTTTTTGAATATGTACCACCAGCAGGAAAAGTAGTTTTAGTATTTAAGAGAAAAATTGAAGAATGATATATAATTTCATAATATACTAATCAAAAATGCAAAAGAAACTAAATAAATTTAAACAATGGTTCAAAGAAAACCAGGCTTCTTTTATAATAATTATTACTTGCGCTTTATTATTGTTGTGGGTATTTTTCAAAAACTCAAAATATTTTGATTTATTGAAGGATATTTTTATTTTTATTCCTAAGATTAAAATAGTTATATCGATTGTGGGTGTATTAATAATTTTCTTTATTTTATATTATATATATAAATATACATATAATAAAACTAAAAACGAACAAAAACCGAACTCCGAAAAAAACTTCCTGTCCATATTAATATTTCTTATTTGTTTAGGTTTACTTATATCTGATTTAAAGATTCCAGACCTTGGAACATTCCTTATTACTAATTGGGGAAAAGTTTTTATTTTCATTTCTGTTTTTATATTCTTGTCTTATAGACTATTAAGACTTTGGGGAAATAAAAATAATTGGGATATATCTTATTCAAAGATAGGTATAATGATTATAATCTTAGTTTTTGCTTTCTGGTTAATTCAGCACGGTAGTGGGATAGAACCTAACTTGAAATATAAAGAAATATCCGACAAAACTTTTAAGCCAATAGTTGATGAAAGTAGACAATCTAAAAAAGATATTTATATAGGCATAGGCATATCTCTTTTTGCTTCTGCTATAATTTTATTATCTCAATATTTCTTTAAAGCTTGGAAAGAAGAAGAGAATAATAAAGAAATAAAAAATAAGATTGAAGAAATTGAAAAAAATATTAAAAAAATTAGTAAATATATTGAAACGAAAACTAAAAAGAAAAAATCTCCTTCTAAAAAATCTAAATAAAATAGAAGACCCATCAATCTATCTTCTCAAACCTAGGAACTTTCTTACCTTTATAATTAACTTGCTCTAAGAACATCTTTTTTGGTCTTATCCATATAGATCCTTTACCAAATGTTCTACAATCATAAAGAGCTTTATATACTACAAAATCTTCCAAGGTTTCACTATGGTGTGCTGTGAATAATACCTCTACAGTTCCTCCTTTATAATGTTTGTATTTACCTAGTTTTATTTCAGACATATAATAAAATATTATTTTTTTAAATTTAAAAAGTTTTTCTTTAAAAAAATCTATAATAAAACTCATGCAGAAACCGAAGCAATTAAAGGGCTTTTATATTCAGCAGCAGAAACTACTGGCAGCATAACTTTATTATCTTCTTCAAATATTAATATAATATACCAATAATTCCTGTAATTCCTGACTTCAACTTTTGCATTATTAATTTCAGACAACATCTTTCTTGTAAATTTCTTATCCAGTGAATGAAGAAAATCATATGCATCCATTACCTCCAAACTGACTAATTTCCAGTCTTTATCCAAATCCATAACAATTTCATCTGATAATTCAATGCTTTCCTTTACATCGCCATTATTCCGGTAAATAGTTAAAACATCCCCTTCCTTGTCATATGAAGCCTTAAATTTTCGTCTCATTTTTCCTACCCCATTATAAATAGTTCTAGTATTTAAATCTTTTTTTATATCTCCTCAGGGTTGTTCTTCCCAAAGGAAATGCTGTAATTATCTTGATTTTTTCATTAAACTTTATTACATAACACCGGCCTTTTGAGCTGGAGTAGACAAAATAACACCTGAACCTTTTCTCTTTTTTTCTGTTATGTGTTCTTTCCTGCTTCTCAGCAAAAACCATGTCTTTTAAATTATAAATCTCTTTTTTCATATCTTCTAACGTACACTTATTACGTTTAGCCAGCCAACTTAATAATCTGCCTTTTTTAGTAAAAGACACATCACATAAATTATATTCTTTTATCTTATTTTTAACATAATCAGACCAGTCAACCATTATTTATTTCCTATGGTTTTGTTTATAAGTATTACCTAAGAAATTTAGAAATATATCCGGTTTTTTAATAGAAACTACTCTTCTACCTGCTTTTTATTGTATCTTTCTGCCTCTTGTGAGAGAATTCTGTCTGCTTCATGAAACTCATCTTTATAATCTTCATAATTATATTCCCTTATTAAAAGGGATTTCAACCTATGTGCCTGCCATTCAGGTCCATTAACTCTTATCCTGTCTACAAGACCATCACCATCTAAATCCTGATATAACTTACTTGAAGCAATTCTATGCCCCCAGACACCAGGATAAACCTTAACATCAGTAGAACCATCGTTATATATTGTATACTCCCTGTGTCCGGTAATTGCGGTTGCATGAGAAATTGTATGTCTCCCGTCTTTTTTAATATCCCGGTTATTAAAAGCCATATTACATCCACGAGTACCAGCCATAGCTATAACAATTACGGCTAACTTCATTAAATTTGATTTTCCGAATTCATCCATAAAAAATAAGAAATTAACTATTATTTATAAATATTATGTTCTTAACTATTATAAAGTAGAAATAACCTAATACTCCACAGGATCCAGTAATTCTTCCCTTAATCTTTTCAACAAATCTTCTTTATAATAAAAGTCATAAAAATTAGATAGAACATTTTGTCTATATTCTGAGTTTAAGTCAATTCCTCCTTTCATAATTTCTTCTATTTCATCATCTTTGAAAAATTCTTTTTTCATTGCATATGCCATAATTTCAGGGCGGGGAAATTCTTCTACAAGAGTAATAGAATTAATACAATAATTCTCATTCCAGTTTTCCATATATTTATCCAGATCATCTTCTTTTAATGTCGTCATATATTTTTTTAACTGATGTTCAGTTAATCTTTCTATATCTGTTGGATTTGATGTTTCATCCCTGATTTTCTCATTGACAATCCTTTTTTTCCTGTTTTTAACAAGCCTTTTATAATAATCCTTAGCCTTTGAAATAACAGCAACTTCCAAAGCCTTTTCTATGCTCTCACCATTGATGATTCCTGCATTATAATCCACCTGTAAATAAAGCATATGCCTGGCATATAAATTCAAGTGATCTAAATCAATCTTACTTATTTCCTCCAAATCTTCCTGAGCTATATTAAATGCTTCCTTATAATATAGTATTATGTCCATATTGAAATAAGTAAGACTTATTTTTTTATAAATATTCTGTTTCTTAACTATTTTATAATAGAAACAATTATAAACAGACACAATTTTCTCAAATCAAAATGAACGGGGTTAAGGTATTTCCGGGGAACTTAAAGGATATTGTTGATAACCACTTCTTTAAAAAGAAAAATAACAGCATTAACATCTATGACTTCAATAATGAAGAAAGCATAACTGCATTTATAGGGGATGCACTGGATTTTCACAAAAATTATATAAAAAACAAGTATGAATTCGGGCTGGATAATATAAGCCTCAAAACAGGCGAAAAAAAGGAAGGCTTGGTATATCCCCAGCATTCTGATGATGAATATTACCTTTGCATCAACCTTCCGCGAATAAAAAAGATACTTGAACACAAAAAAAGGGAGCCTTTCTTCAAGTGCATAAGCCTTGTTGAGTACAGCGTAATAAAAAGCTATTTCCATAACTCACTCTATGACCTTTTCCAGAACAGGATTATTATAGACCACACCAAAAAAGAGCTTTTCGGGATTTTTGATCCTTCTGAAAAAGAAAATAACATCAACATAAAAAAAATAACAAGATTCTTCGGAAGGGTAAAAGACCCATTAAGCGTGAAGTACATAGAGGAATACTGCAGCTCAGCAAGAAAAGAGCTGGAAAAAAGAAAGAATGAAGATAACAAAACCAGCGTAAACATGCTGAACCACCACCTGAACTGCCTTCATTCAATGACAAGCAAACTGCACTCATCCAAAAGCATGTATTTTGAAAGAAGCTTTGATGAGATTATAAACTTCATAAAGCACCCGGACATTATAGATAATTTAATCTAAATACTTCTTAACTTCATTCCTAAGAATCCCTTTGCTTCTTAATCTTAAATTCTCCCATTTTTCTCCATATACAGAATATACTTCAGAAGCATCTTCCCCTAAAAGAATCCTGTTTTCAAGGTCTGCAAAATGAGTAACTGCTACTAATTCAGGCGTATAACCTTTGGGATAATTCTTCTTAAAATCCTTAAAAATCTTGTCTCCAAGATAATTATAACAATCTGAAGATGAAGGGACTAATAACTTAAAATAATTTTTATTGCATTTTAATCTTATTTCTTCAAGGTCTTTCACAGGTTTTTTGTTTAATATATCTCTTACTGCCTCGAAATATGGCTTGAAAATCTCCTTTTGTTCTTTATTCATTATTATCCTCTGTATTTTAATCCAGATATCTCTTAACTGCTCTCTGAAGAATTTTTCTGCCTTTGGACCTTGAATGCTTCCAGTATTCTCCCGGACTGAAATATGCTTCAGAAGGTTTTTCTCCCATAAGAATCCTGTTTTCAAGGTCTGCAATGTTTCCAATTCTAGTATTTACTGATTCAGGATCCAATCCTTTTAGAAAGTATCCTTTTTGTTTATCTAACAAACGATCTCTTCTAGCAAGTTTTGCTCCTAATTCAATAGGATAAAAATAATCCCAGAAACGAAGTTTATTTTCATTTAATTCTACTTGTATGAGATATTTATTAACTTCTTTTCTTTTTTCTTCAAGGTCTTCCACAGGGTATCCGCTTAATATTATCTTTACAGCCTTAAAATAAGGCCTTAATATTTCCCTGGTTTCCCTGTCAATTATTTCTGCCATAAATAAAGGTAATTCATAATTATTTATAAATATTATTTTTTAAAAGTAGAAAAACATCTAATTCTTTAAGCTATCCTCACTTAAACCCCTGCCAACTGCTTTTGAGATTATCTTAAAATATTCTTCTCCGCCATGTAAAATAAGATTGTTCCTTGCTGTCTCTTTGCCGTAATTCTCTTCATTATTCAGCAGCATTTCCAGAAACTCTTTTTGCTTAAAAACATAAATGTGTATAAACGGAATGCTAATTTCACACTTATGCCTCAATTCAGAGTATATTCTTTTTTTATTAAAAGAATCATCACATACAATAACCAAGTCAAGGTCTGATTTTTTAGTCTCTTTTCCCTTAACATAGCTTCCTGTAACCAAAGCAATAAAAAACTCAGTAGGCATTTTCAGAAAAACATCCTCAATCTCATCAAAAGGAATATTCTTTCTTGAAAAAGCAATATGCTCTGCAATAAACCCAAGATAAGCAAAACTCTTAACATTAAACTTTAACCAATACTGAAAAACATTCCCTATTTTGTTCCTTCTCAAAATACCTTTATCCAAGAGCCTCTTTATCCTGCTGTAAACATAACTTCTTGAGCTATATCCTTTCATAATGTCCTGAAAGCCAAAACCTTTCCAGGGCTCTTCAATAAAACATTTCAGTAATTTATATTCTTGCTTTAGCATTTTAATACCTATTTTTAGATATAATCCTTCCTATATTTAGGAAATATTTAAATCTTTCTATTTACTTTAAAAATATTAGAAACAAATGTTCTGGCATTTTTAAGAGAATCTTCTGCAGGCTTCTTATTTGCCTGAGGAATGGTCTTATAAGTAAAGTGCCCTCTTTTCCATTTTTCTTTTTTGAAAATTTCCAGCAGCTCATCAGCCCTTAATATTAATTTATTGTAAATATTTAACAATCCTAAATCGAGCTCTCCACTATCAACAAGAAATTTCTTAAAATTCTCATATGTTTTTCTGTGAATTTCGGGAGCCTTTGTTTCTATTCCTTTATTCAGAAGAATAGATTTGGCAGCATAAAAAATAGCATAATAAGAATGGGAAATAACTGAACTGTAAAATGTTGTATTCTCAGGGATATTAAATACCTCTTTATAGTTTTCACTTAATTTTTTCAAACATTCTGCAGTTATAATCTCATTATCTGCCCTGTCCAGATAAATTCTTGCTTTTGGTTTCATATAAACAATTAAAAAAAATCCAATATAAAATCTAATGAAGAAAAACCGAAAAGTTTTCAGAAAAAACTAATGCTCCAGCTTCCCCAGAAATAATATTACTATCACTAATGCTCCCACCGTAAGGGCTAGAAAATAATATCCCAGGCCCAATGCTATACCAACGCATGCAATCACCCACAATGTGGCTGCAGTGGTTAATCCTTTCACTTTCTCGCCTGAGCCTATGATTGTTCCTGCACCTAAGAAGCCTATTCCTGTTATTATTCCCTGAAGAGCCCTGCCAGGATCTATAATCCCTGCATAGTTAGTTGCAACAATCATCACTAAAGTTGAGCCCACGCATACAAGCATATTTGTCCTTAATCCTGCGGGCTTTTTCCTTACTTCCCTCTCATAGCCTATTATTGCGCTTAATCCCATTGCAAGGACAAGCTGAAGAACCTGCTCTATTGTGAATGTCATATCATCATTTATAGAAACAATTGTTTAAATATTTTTTTGTTCTTCTTTAATCTCCTCTATTCGTTTAAGAATACTTGAATTTTCATGTTTTTTATCATCCAGTCCAAGAAAAAGGGGCCCTTTTATTTCTCCTTTCAATACAAAAAGTATATAATTTAAGCGATTATCAAACAGCTTTTTATCATCATTAGTTAATTTATCATAAGGCACCCTGTAATGACACACTACGGGAAAATAGCCCTCAACAGCATAGGGCTTTTCTTTCTTTTCATAAACCGCCACCATATTAACAGACCTGAGCCCGGAATATCCGCCCTTATATATTTTTCTTGCACCATCACACTTAAATTTCTTAAATATATCTGTGTAATTTATATCTGCTGACCCAAAATTATCTTTGATTATAATAATATCCCCTCCATCACTCATTTCCTCGATTGGGGGTAGTATATAGCATGTAAACATATCAGAATATATTTTTTTTATTTCAGAATCGTCTGCAACTCTTGAAACAATATCATCAATTACCTCTTTTCTTTTTTTATTATTCATCTTATTATAAAAACATTCTATGTTTATAAAAATTATGTTTCTTGACTATTAAAAAGTAGATAAAAAGAAAAGCATATAGATATTATTTATTATTTGGTAGTAACAAAATGGAAATATTTATAAATAATTAATAATTTCTCTTGAAAAGGTGATATAAATGGGTTGGGAATATGTAATTAATGCTGAAGTCGAGTATAATAATAGAGAAGTGATGGGTTTCTCCGGAGAAAAAATCAAGTATGAAAAGAGAGAAGATTTTTTTGAAGACCTTCCTGGAATAATGGAAAATAAAAAATGTGAATTCGGTATAGATTTTAATTCTAAATGTAATTCTCTTTTATTAAAAATCATAGAAACCAATAATGAATATGGTGAAACTAATAAAACAGTATTTGACATTAAAGAAGAAAATGGCGAAATTAAAATAAGCGAAGAAGGACAAACACCCTTTTTACCTGTTGATGAATATATGAAAAATTATATGATAAAAAAATGGAACACATATTTCACAAGTATGTCGCAATAAAGGACTCTGAACATTTCATGATAAAGGTTTATGCTTTCCCTGAATGTCTGCCTTATGAAGAAATAAGCAGGCAGCAGGAAATAGGATTTGTTAATCTGAATTGTGTCCCTGAAATCCCTGAAGGAAAAAATATTGAGAAAGTAATTTCTGAAAACATTGATTTCATTGGTTCTGAGATACACAGGATTACAAAAAAATTCATTGACAAAGAGATTTTGAAGGACTATTTTAATAAGTCAATAATGAGCATTTTATTTGAAAAATATCTTGGTGATTTAATAAAAACAA
The DNA here is from genome assembly GCA_016928115.1 of Candidatus Woesearchaeota archaeon. Lineage (GTDB taxonomy): Archaea > Nanobdellota > Nanobdellia > Woesearchaeales > UBA9642 > JAFGLI01. Next base: position 30,214 of record JAFGLI010000019.1, read on the forward strand.
ATATAATTGAACCTAACTTAGACGATTATATAAACTTAAAAATCCAGGAAGAAATATTATTCCTTGAAGACAATAAATTAATGAATGAAGAGGAATGGGTTAAACAATACAAACAAATATAAAGTTCTGCTTATTCTATAAAATGTGATGGATATTGTTTTAATAGAGCCCAAAACATCAGGGAACGTAGGGGCAATAGCAAGGGTTATGAAGAATTTTGGTTTTAAAAACTTAATTTTAATCAATCCGAAATGCGAAATAAACAAAGAAGCATTAAACAGGGCTTCACATGCAAGAGACATTCTTGAAAAAGTTAAAATTACAGATATGAATTGTCTTAAGAAATATGACTGTAAAATCGGCACAACAGCCAAAATAGGCAATGACTATAATATATTGAGAATTCCATTGCTGCCTAAAGAAATGGCTGAAAAAATAAAAAAAACAAAAAATAAAACAGCCTTAATTCTTGGAAGGGAGGAAACAGGATTAAAAAACAGTGAATTAAAGCAATGCGACTTTGTTGTAACAATCCCCACAGATAAAAAATATAAAACAATGAATATAAGCCATTCACTGGCTATATTATTATATGAGATTAATGAAACAAAAGATGAAAACAGGATAACAAAAACCTTTAAAACAGCAACTAAAAAAGAAAAAGACAGGATTATGGAATTATTGGATAATGCAATGGATAAAATGGATTTCCCTACAGAATCCAAAAAGGAAACCCAGAGAAAACTGTGGAAAAAACTCATAGGAAAAAGTAATTTAACCAGAAGGGAATCATTTGCATTGATGGGCTTTCTGAAAAGGATAGAAAAGCTTAAATAAACTATTTGTTTAATAATATAAAATGACAGATAACCCTTGGCCTTTATTAGAAAAAATAGAAGATATTTATTGCTCGTTTTTAAAAAAGAGAGAAAATTTCTTAAAAAAAAGAGAAAAAAGTTTTGCAGAATTAGATGAAAAAAAAGATAATGATTCATATAAAAAAAAGATTATTAAAATAAATACAGAAAATCCTTTTTATAATCCTATGTATAGATTTATTCCTTTTGAAAATAATCCTGATTTGGATATGATGGAGCGTAATTTTGAAGAACTTGCTATAAGAGCGGGTTTAATAAAATGAGAGAAAATAAGGATCTTGTAAAATTAACTGAAGAAGAATCAAGCTCAATTAAAGAGTATAGTGAAGATATAGTGATGACCCCTATACCTCTGAAAAGAGCATTTATAAAAATGGGAATCTGGAATCCTGACGGCAGTTATAATGACGGTGAAATAATACCTTTATATGAAAAAGAAAATAAAAAACTTTTGAAAAAATACGGAAAAAACCTTGTTTTTCTTATGTGTAACAGTACTGATAATTCAGGCATTGTCAAAATCATAGAAAAGACAGAAGGATTAACTATAAACCCTGAGAATAAAACATGGTCTTACAAAGGTTATGAAGATATACCTTATGGCCAAAAAATAGAAATAGGTAATGAAACATTTGGGGTTTATTACAGAAAAAGACACAGGAAAAGGATTTTAAAAGATTTAATAAAAGGAACAGAGATGAAAACAAAATGAAAATTAACAGAATTTATCCTGAGGACAAAGAGAAAAAAGCTTATTCTGAAATAAATCCTGATTTTGATATAACTGTGCATTGGTTCAAAGAATTAGCTAAGAAGTATGGATTAGTTATAGGAGAAGGGCCTTTATATGAAAAGCCTGAAGAAGATAATATTCCATATCAAAACAAAAAAACTTAAATATTATATGCTTATTTCTATAATAAATTAAATACTCTCGGGGGGTAAAAATGGATAATGAGTTTTTAGATTATATAAATGAAGAAAAAAATAAAGGATATCTCAGGGATTTAGATATAGAAGAAAGATTAAGCCTGGAAAAGCCTTTGGAAGAAAAATGTGAATTATATGATCTAATGAGCCTGGATTTGGATATAATGAAAATAACCATTGCATATAAGCATAATTCTTTGGTAAAAGCAGTTCTGGATAAAAAGGATTGTGATATGAAAATATCAATAAACAAAAACTATGAATATTTTCCCAAAAAAAATCTGTATGATACTGTCGGAACAAACCTGCTTGAAGACGACAGAATAATAACAAAGAAATTTCTTGGAATGAAAACAAGAAAAGAAAACAATAAGTACATAATCAGTGCTGAATTCGGGATAAATGATGGTCTAAAGGACATTCTTGACCTTGAATTTAAAGATGAGCCTTCTGTATGCTGCTGCATAAAAAATGAAAATAAATAGATTTAACATTGAGGAAAAAAAATCAGATAATAAATATATTATAACATCTGTAAATATTTATCAAAAAAAGAATAATTATATAACTTTTCTAAGTAAAAATAAAAAAACAGAAAGAGAGATGAATATAAGATTCGAAAAGTCAAAGCCTCTGGAAATAGCATTGATGGGTGAAGAAAAATATATTAAAAGAATAAAAAGAGGAAGGTTCAGGTTTAATAAAAATAACCTTGCTGGAATAATAAATGACCTGAAAGGAAAGGAAATAACTGAAGGTAATAAAGAAAGAGAAAAATGCGTTAAAACAGGAAAAATGGACTTTTATTACAGCATAACATTGAAAAATGGAAAAGATAATAATTATTCATTAAGATTTAGGTTTGACAAGCCCTTTAAATCAGTGATAGAATACGAGGAATTATCAATAAATAAAAATCATAAAAGATCAAAAAAAGAAAAACATGAAAATCTTGAGTTAAAAGTAAGTAATATCTAATTCTTTAAGCCGAATAATTCATCAGTTTCTTTTTTTATCCTTTCCTCATAAGCGTATTTCTTCTCGCCTTCTTTAATCGGGGAGCTTAACAGGTGCATCAGAGTTTTTACTGTATTGGGGGAGCTTAATAAATCCTTTATTTTTTTTGCCATATTCCCTGTATTTACCTGCTCTCCGGACTTATCAATCAGAGTATTTTCTATTTCCTCAACACTGCCCTCTTTTACTTTAATTTCCTCAAATTCCTTCGAGGTTAATTTAGATGTGTTTTTCATGACAAAATAAGCCCTTTTTTTCTCCAGGTTATTAAATATCTCTTTAAAATTTATGTCATAAGGCTTTCCTGAATCAAGCTTTCCCTCAACCCTGATAAGAACAATAGAATCCTTTATATTCTCCTTTTCAGTCAGTTCATTAATCTCCATTTCAACTTTCTCACTGCTTTTGTTTTCAGCATTCAAAGTTAAGGCTATAACATTCTTCATCTTTAAATCAATATACTCCAGCCTGCCTTCATCCCATATATAAAATCCTCCGTGTTTTAACCTTTCCAATTCCCTGAAGTTATTGGGGAAAACAGGCCCGGGAAAAACAACAGTGCCGTATTTTTCCTGTTTTTCCTTCATCACAAAATGCACGTGGCCTCCTGCATAATAATTAAAGCCCTTGGGCAGTATTGAAATAGATGAAGAATCCATCTTTGACAATTCCTCTGGCTTGAACTCATCAAGAGCAGTATGAAACATGAAAATCTTAAAGCCCGGCTCATTTTCCAGATATTTATAATCAAGAATACCATAATCAGTTTTCTCAAGCATGTTTCTCCTTCCGACCATGCCTGTGATTTTTGCATTTGTTATCCTGTCTTCTGTAAAGTCAAGCCTTAATTTATCATTCACCATTTTGCCTTTTACAACATTTATAACCAGGCCTGCTTTTTCAAGAACATCAATCATTGTTTTCCCTGATGGAGAAAAATCATGGCTTCCGGGGATGATATAAACATTCACTCCTTTATCTTTTACTTCTTTTAATTTTTTAACAACATTCCTCAATGAATCTATGTCGGGGAGTGCAGTATTGAATAAGTCTCCTGAAATAAGGATAAAATCCACATTCTTAGTCAAGGAAACATCAACAGCCCTGAAAAAAGCCTTTATCCCTAATTCTTTAAGCTGCGGCTCTCTCCATCCTCCTATATGACAGTCTGCCATATGTGCAAATTTCATTATCAAAAAGATAGAAGAATATATTTTATAAATATTTTTCCATACACAACCAAAAGATATTTATATTTCCTTTGTTTCTATTAAATCTATAAGATGAGACTCAAAATTCCTAGACTGGGAAAATTACATGTTCCATATTCAGAAGTAGAATACCTCGCTAGTTTTTTAGATGAGAGAAAAGATAAAGACTTAATTGGCACTCCTGAATATGAACGATTATGTCGTGTTGGTTTTATAACTAAAAATTTGAACGCCCAAACACAAGAGTCCCTATCCACTCTAAGTAATAAAGGAAGAGATGAATTAGACATACTAATACATAATCTACGTCTCGAAGACCAAATTAGATATTTATATAATTTATTCACCAGAAAATTCCAGAATTGGGATAAATACCATAACCTTGATTAAGCAGAAACAACATTATTAAATTTAAGTTCTTTTAACAATTCAGGATTCCTTTCCTTAACAAACAATATTTCTATTCCTATAACCTTACCTTTTTCATCAAAATCAATCACAGTATTATCATCTACATTTTTTGAATGATCAACCTTTTCGTTTCTTAAATATATATACAGTGCATCCGCATCCTGGTCATATTCTATTTTCATTTTAATTAAATTTATTTTCTAAACTATAAAAAAGCATGAAATTACCTTTATATATTTTTCCTTTAAATAAACCACTTTAAGTGTTTTACCATTAAGTTTTTTTACAACACAATATTTGTTCTTTTTTCTACTGATTAAATCAGGATATTTTATGGTTTCTTCAACCCAGATTTTTAATATATTTCTCTCTTTTAGTCTTTTTTCAGCATGTTTTGAATAGATAAATCTCATATAAGCAAAAGATAATGAATTATTTAAATGCTTTTTTAACAGATTTCCGAAAGGTTTTCATTAGAACTAAAATATCTACTTCCTTAGCCATTCAACCTCTTTTTTATCCAGTTCCAAAAACTTTGAAATATTCTCAGCCTGCTTTTTATTCTCTTTAAATATTCTTTTCATATAAGGAATTGTGCTCTGCAAAGCCTCTTTTGATGAGCAGTGTGTTTTCTCGGCAATCTTTGCGCTTATCTCCTTCCTCTGCTGGTAGCTCCTGTTTGCCTGCCATATTCTCAAAGGCCTCATGCTTCTTGCATAGCTCACAAACTGCTTATATCTTTCCTTTTTTGAAAGCGCAATCCCCGCAGTCAATAAATTATATATGTAAACATAATACCTGTAATACTGCCATCTCTTTATCCTGCCGTGGAAGACATCTGCCTTGCTCAGGTTTTCAAAGCCTTCATTTAAATCGCGGGGTTTTACATACTCTTTCGGAATATTGTTCTCAATCCAAAGGAATATCTCCTCAAGGTCCTCATCAACATCATCAAAAGCTCCCAAAGCAGTTTCAGGGCTTGTTGTCTTAAAAACCTTTTTCAGGGCATTGAATATGGACTCTTTCTGCTTTCTTTGGTCTAAATTAATTAAAGAATCATCCCTTAATTCCCCATCTGTTGTCAATACTTGCAAGTCATTTACAGCAGCCCTCATATCCCCTCCGCACTGCCTTGCCAATTGTTTTAATACAGAATCATCATATTTTATGTTTTCTTTTTGACATATATTTTTAAGATAATTATAAATAGATATATAAGAAAGGGCATGGAACTCAATTAAGATGCATTTTTTCCTTAAGCTCCTTAGTTTCTGTGTGTAAATGTCATTAGCTGTCAATATCAAAGGATAGCTTATATTTTCAGTCAGTTTCAGTATTGAGCTTATCCCCCCCCTGTCCTGATGCCCCGACAATCCGTCTATCTCATCCATAAGGATTATCTTTCCTTTTGAAAACAGGGCCTTCTGCTCCAAAGCAGGCTTTATTATGTTTTCTATGGAAGACTTGTTCCTTATGTCTGAGGCATTAAACTCAATCAGGTCATAATTATATTCCCTTGCCAGAGCATATACTGAAACTGTTTTTCCGTTTCCCGGAGGGCCATATAAGAGCAGAGCCTTTGCTTTTCCCGGCCTGAAATTCTCTATATATTCCTTTAAATCAGAAACAGCTTTATTCTGGCCTTTAACTCCATTAAGGGTTTTTGGGGCATATTTTCTTATCCATGGCTTGCTCATATTAAAAAAGGAATATGCATTAGTTTTTATTTTTATTGGTATAATGGGCTTTATTGAAACTCTGGGCATCTGTGCCGTGAATGTCATTGATTGTTTTTGACAATCATGGCATGGCCAGACGGAACTGACTTTGTTCGTATACAAAGTATATAGTTAAAGTCAGTGAAGTAGAACAGAGTTTTATCAAAGCCTGGGTTTGGAAACTTTTATATAATAACCTTCTTTACTGAAATATATGAAAGAAACTGAAATAAAAATACTTGAAATTGACAAAGAATCCATTGAAGCTAAAATAAAAGAGCTTAGCGGAAAGAAGGTATTTGATGATGAAATTCACACAACCATCTTTGATTTTGAGGATAATTACCTAAAGAAAAATAAAAGCCTTTTAAGGTTAAGAAAAGAAGGAAATGAGCATTACCTTGTTTTCAAGAAAAATGAGCAAAAAAAAGAGCTGAAAACAGCAGATGAGATTCATGTTAAGATAGATGACTTTAATAAAACAAAAACAATACTTAACAATATAGGGTTATTTGTTGTGGAAGAGAACAGGAAACACAGGACCAGCTATAAAATTGAGGATGTGAGGTTTGATATTGATGAGTTTAAAAAGGAATATAGCCATATTCCTGCTTTTCTTGAAATAGAGTCAAATAATATAGGCAATATATACAGATATGCTGAAAAACTGGGGTTTAAGAAAGAAGACTGCAGGCCCTGGAACTTCTTTGACCTGAAAAAATATTATTCTTAATTTTATCAAGCAAAAAATATAAATATTTATTCATACATATTATTGAATTAAAATGAAAATGACGCCAACTGAAATGAGGTTTTTCAGAGAGAAAGTTATCAAGGAATATAGAGAAAGAAGTGAAAGAAAAAGAAAGAAATCTCATTATAACGTGTTTGTCAAGAAGATAAAAAGCATTATGCCTATAAACATTGCCGTCGGATTGACAGCATCCATTATGGTAGGGGTATGGAAAGGATGGGATTCACTGGTCTATCTTCTGCTTACGGGCGTCATATGGATTACATTGATATCAACACTTATTTCTGCACTCATAAAGACTAAATAAAAAAATTTATATAGTTTTATATTATACTTCTATAAAATAACAAATGAAAAAATGGCAGAATATAAATCTGGACTGGTTCTTTTATTGGAAGCAAACGGTGCAACAGAAGAAGATTGTGAGGGAGTAGATAATATATGGAGAGAAAAGAGATTTCGTTCAGGAGAATATCCCATTGGAGGATTGGCTAAATTTATTGATAAAAGAATAGACTCTTCAAAAATAGATTTTGGACCTTTTTCTTATGACGACTGTCTGTTCCTCCTTCTTTTAGGAAAACCAAGAATAATACCTCATGCATTACAGGGTAAAATAAAACGTTTTAGGAATGTAGGGCTTACCACTCCTTACTTGTATTCTGATGGAAAAGTTAGAGAAGGTACCACTAAAGGTGGATGGGATTATTTAGACTTTGCTTTTCATGTAATGGGCTTAGCAAACCAGTTTAAAATTCTTCGTGAGTTAAAATATCTAAAGCCTAAAATGTCAAAATGATGAATGAAGAATATGAATCTGGATTAGTTAGAATATTAAAAGAGAATGGGGCAACAGAAGAAGACTGTAAAGGAGTAGATAATATATGGAGAGAAAAGTATGGTCGTCCAAAAAAGAATGCTATATTTACATATCACGACCGTCTGATTCTGGGAATTGTAGGTTTTATTAAAAAACCAAAAAAAATTCCCTGGGAAATCTATAAAGAATTTTCACTATATATACCTGAGGATGCTGATTTAGATAATGTTACTATTCTCTCTAAGATGGGGTATGAGTTATTAGAATTTGATTTTCATCAAATGGGATTCTTTGCAACCCGTAAGTTCTTTCGTGAGTTAAAATATCTAAGGTCTAAGATGCTCTTATAAAGACCAAATGAAAAAATTTATATATTATTCTTACAATCTTTAAATAAAATGAAAGCTGCCGGAAAAAACAAGATATTGAAGTTGGTTTCAGTAGTCTTGGTTCTGGTAGTTGTTTTAGTGCTGTAAAGCCCATGTTGTTTCTTGGCTTTGCAGGGTGAAAAAAACAAATAGATGATTCTGTAAATGCCTCGGGATGACAGGGACATAAAAGGTGATAAAAATGACAAATGTATTAATTGATTTACCTAAAGATAAACAAAAAAAACTTGATGGGATTATAGAAGATATAATAAAAAACAATGGAAAAAAAGAAAAGCTTAGGAAGGAAATCAACATCCTGATAGCAGGATTCTGTATAGGTGATTATTTAGTGGATATTATAAACTCAGAATATAGTGAAAATGAGCTTAAAAAAATAGGATTTGAAAAACAATCTCTTTTTGAAGAAAATAAAAAAGAATTTTTAGGTTATAGAACCATCAGGGGAACTTTGTTGTTCAGAAAAATTGAGAAAGACAACGGAAAATACTCGAAATACTGTATTAAATAAAAAAAACATTTAAATAAAACAAAAACAATATAAAAAAATGAAAAACAAATATCTTATCTGGACTCCAAGAATATTGGGCATCTTATTTGCAGTATTCATAAGCCTTTTTGCTTTTGATGTTTTTGTTGAAGGCTATGCCTGGTATCAAACAATAGCAGGATTTCTCATACACCTTATACCAACATACTTTGTTGTAATTGCATTATTAATAGCATGGAAATTTAAGAAAGAATTAATCGGCGGAATTATCTACATTCTTTTAGGAATATTTTATATAATCATGGTCTGGGGAAAAGCTGAATTAAAAATAGCAATGTTAATCATATCAGGCCCTGTTTTTATTATAGGAATACTATTTATAATTAACTCACTTTTAGAAAAGAAAAAATAATTTATTTCTTTTTCTTCTTGGTTTTTTCCTGCTTCATCCAGACTGTTGTCTGTGGGAAAGGTATTGTTATTCCTTTCTTGTCAAATTCCTCTTTTATCTTTTTAACTGTATCAAAATATACATCCCAGTAATCCTCTTTCTTCACAGCAGGCCTTACTGCTATATTAACAGAACTGTCGCCAAGGCTCTTTACTACAACCTGGGGTGCAGGATCTTTTAAGACTCTTTTATCTTTTTTAAGAATATTATTTATAATCTTAATTGCCTTGCCCATATCATCAGAATAACTTATTCCTATATCAAGATTAAATATTTTTCTCACAGGATTTCCACTAAGGTTTTGTATTGTATCCCCCCATATCTTGCTGTTTGGTATGGTTATTTTTACACCATCAGGAGATTTCAATGTGCAGGCAGCTATGCCTATTTTCTCAACACCCCCTACAACGTCCCCTATCTTTATCCAGTCATCAACCTTAAAAGGCTTATGAAACAAGATAAACAAGCCAGAGGCAAAGTTACTCAATGTATCTTTAAGTGCAAAACCTATGACAATTCCTGCAACACCAAGACCTGCTATTAATCCTGAAACATTAACCCCTAAAACAGAAAGTATTACTACAAAAATAACAGTGCCAAGCAGAAGATTCAGGATATTCTTTATAAAAATCCTCAGTGTTTTATCACCAATGTCTTTTGAAAAAATGCGTTGTATAATAGCTCTTATTATTCTTATAGCAATCAAGCCCATTACCAGAACAATAACTGAATTTATAATCTTCGGAAGCCAAGTAGAATTAAATGAAGCTAATTTATCCATTAAATTATATTTTGAAAAAAACTCAGTTATTATCTCAAACATTTAAACCCCTCTTCAAATATAATGAAAAAACAGTTCTATAAAAATGTTTTGATTATAATTAACTGGTTTTTATCCAAAGATGATTAATTCTAAAAAAATTTAAGTATTTTAAAATAGTAACAAACGAAATATTTTTAAAGTTTTATTGATTACGCTTTGTTATGGAGTATAAAAATCTAAAAGAACATTATACGAACACTATGAGAAGAATTAAATATTATAAAAATTTTAGTTTTTTATTGTCTATACTCGGATTAACAGGAATTGGGGTTGGCCAGTTTCTACCAAAACCCAAAATTCCTAAAGCATATACTCAATATCTAGAAACTAAATCAAAAATTGAAAGTCTGATAGAAGAAAAAGAACGTATAGAACGTTTAGGTTTAAAAGAATATGGAAAAAATATTTCGTCTATTTTAAATAAAGAAAAAGAAGAAAAACAAATTATTGCAGACAGTTTAAAAAAGGAAAAAAGTTTTCAGGATTATTTAGAAACTAAGGAAAAAGATGATAAAAAAAGGAATATGATATTTTTGGGGGGGTTTTCAGCAACATTAATTGGAATGTTTGGAACGGTTTATTTTATGGGATTGTATAAAAGAAAAGAAGAGGAAGAAATGAAAAAATTGGAAGAAGCAGTTCTAACAGCAGAATAAAAATTAAACTATTCTAATAGGTATTATTCTCAAAAATAAACAAAATCTTTAAAAAGTTATATAAATATAATTAAAAATAATGAAACACCCTTTTAAGATAGGACTAAGCTTTGGACTAACATCGGCAATAATAACAACCCTTGGCTTAATGGTCGGGCTTAATTCAGGGACGCATTCTAAACTTGTAGTTGTGGGCGGTATTTTAACAATAGCAATAGCAGATGCTTTTTCAGATGCTTTGGGAATACATATTTCAGAAGAATCTGAAAACAAATACAGCCAAAAAGACATATGGAAAGCAACATTTTCAACATTTTTTTGTAAATTTGTTTTTGCTTTGTTGTTTATTATACCAATTCTTATTGTGAATCTGGATAGTGCAGTATTGATAAACATAATATTAGGATTAACATTATTAAGCATATTGAGTTATTTCATAGGCAGAAAAGAGAAAACCAAGACATGGAAAGTTATTACAGAACACTTAACAATAGCAATGGTGGTTATAATAATAACCCATTTTATAGGAGAATGGATTTCAACTGTTTTTACAGTTTAATTATCAAAAATAAACAACTCTTCTATTGTTGTACTCAAAGCTTCTGCAACATCATGGGCTAATTTTAAAGAAGGATTATATTTCCCTTTTTCCAGAAAAACTATTGTTTCTCTCCTGACTTTAACTTTATCGGCTAATTCTTCCTGAGTCAGATTCATCCTTGCCCTGAATTCTTTAATTCTTGTTTTCATTTTACAGCTCAGATTTTTTATTGTAATAGAAATAAAATCCCAGATAAAGCAATATAAGCCAGCATGCTGAATAAAGAATTGTTGTTCCTATTGTTTTCATAGCCTGGCTGTCAAATAAAGTCATCAGGATTAAGCCTGCAACTGCAATAGTCAATGTGAAAACCTGGTATGCTGCTATTGCTGCCCTGCCCACTATTTTATTAATTCTTTCATCTGGTTTTAATTCCCTTGGCTTATACAAAGCAAGGATAAGCATAAATCCTGTTCCGATAACCAAAGCAATAAAAGGCAAATACTTTAAACCCATGGCAAAAGATAATCCTATTACTCCTCCCATGGCTCCGGCAATGACTGCTTTTAATACCTTATATGTTATTTTATTCATATTATCACCTTGTTAATTATTTTTAACATTATGTTAGAAATATATAACATAAATAATATATAAAGTTTTTGGTTTTATCAATAAAACATTTAAATAACTTCATTTTACACATTAAAAATTATATTTAAACGGGGTGAAATTAATGAAAAATAATATTATGGCATTTCTTGCTGTTTTGGTATTGGGAACAATTTTAATTAGTGGGTGCGGAAATAATGACAATACAGTAAGAGAAGAAACCGGAACAGAAGAAGATATTATGGAAGAAAGCAATAATGAAGCATCTTTAACCGACTGGTGTGAAATAGGTGCATTTGTCCAGACACAATACGGAGAAGCAAGAATCACAGGCTTTGAAGAACATCAGCTTGGAAGCAATAATGTTGAACTATGCTGTCTTGAAGTTGACATGGATTATGGCGAGGGAGTGACTGAAAAAGGAAAACTGTGCTATGATGAAGACAACAATAATATGATTCACTGGAAATATGATGAAAGCCAGGGAAAAAACGTAAAACAAACAGAAGTATATGAAGAAGGAAATAACATATGCAGTGTTTTCTATAATCCAGACGGAAGCATATTAGCACAATCCTGTGTTCCTCAATAATCAGATATTTTTATAAACTTTCTTTTTTTCTTTTTTTATTATGGATAAAACATTCAAAGAAAAACTTGAAAACCAGCAATATAGGGTTATTGGCAATAACACGGCTGTAAAGATATGCACCTGGACCAAGAAGTCATTAAGAGATGAGGGTGTATGTTATAAGGAAAAATTCTATGGGATAAAAGCACACAGGTGCTGCCAGATGACTCCTACTTTGGGATATTGCCCCAATCATTGTATTTTTTGCTGGAGAATATATACAAAAAGAAAAGATGAAATGGATGAGTTTGATAATCCTGACTTAATAATAAAAGAATGCCCTGAGAAACAGCAGGAATTACTGGAAGGGTTCTATGGTTATGATAAAGTAAACAGAAAAAAATTAGATGAAGCACAGGAGCCAATGCACTATGCTATTTCTTTAACAGGAGAGCCTACAATGTATCCTGAACTTGCAGAACTAATCAAAAAGCTGCATGAAAAAGGAAAAACCACTTTCCTGGTTACAAATGGATTATTTCCTGAAAGAATAGAGGAATTATATGAAAAAGATGCTTTGCCAACACAATTATATATTTCTTTAGATGCCCCTAATGAAGAACTATGGAAGAAAATAGACAGGTCAATAATAAAAAACGGATGGGAAAAAGTAATAAAAAACCTGAAGCAGATGAAAAAGCTTAAGAAAAAAACAAGAACAACCATAAGGATTACAGCAATTAAGGGCATTAATATGATAAAGCCAGAAGAATGGGCTGAAAAGCTCAATATAGCTAATCCTGAATTCATTGAAGTTAAAGGGTATATGTTCATAGGAGATAGCAGGAAAAGGATGAAAAAAGAGAACATGCCTTTTCATAAAGAAGTAAAAGAATTTGCTGAAGAAATATGCAAAAACTCAGACTACAATATAATAGACGAGCAGGAATCGTCAAGAGTAGTTTTATTAATGAAGAAAGATACAAAGGACAGGATTATGAAGTTTTGATTGAATTATAATAAATTAAACAGGAAAATCTAAATATACCAGCCATATTTATCTATTCTGAAAAAATAACCATAATTTACGAAAACTAAAAGTTTTCTAAGTTAGGAAATTCACCTGGAATTTCCGTAACTTAGTAAAACCAAAGGTTTTTCAAGTTCGAAAATGTCCCATTTTCGTAACTTTTATAAATCTCTTAAAAATACCAAAAAATAGGGTGATGTCAAATGGTAATAAGTCCGAAGGAAGCATCTGAACTTACTGAATATGAAAAAGAAAAAATTTCAGAACTGGAAGAAGAAATAGATAATACAATAATGAATGATTATATTCCATCTAAAAACAACGTAGTTTACTTTTCACTAAAAGAAGTTACACCAAGAATAACAGAAACTTTAAAAGATATGTATGGAAAAGCAGGATGGGAGGTTGATTATAATTGTGAACAAGGATTTGAAAGTCTTGAATTCAGAACAAATTAATAATATAAATAAGGTGATGCTAAAATGATTATAGGATTTAATTTTACAAAAATATCTGCTGAAAAAAAGGGAAACCCGAAAGGGAATATCAAGGTAAAAAACAATATAACCATAACAGATGTTGATGAGTCAAAATCAAACATTGGAAAAGGGAAAAAAGCAGTTAATTTTAAGTTTAAGTTCAGCTCAGAATTTAACCCTGATATAGGGTCAATAGAGATTGAGGGCAATGTTGCTGACCTAACAGATGAGAAAGATTCCGCGAAGTTAGTGAAAGAATGGAAGAAAAACAAGAATGTCACAAAAGAATTCGCAGCAAGAATCCTCAGCAAAGCATTAAGGGAATGTTCTGTGGAAGCAATTACACTAAGCAAGGAAATGAATCTGCCTTCACCTGTTCCTTTGCCTAAGATTGAAAACAAAGGGGCTAAAAAATAAATCCTGATTTTTAAATCAGGATATGATATAAAGGGGTAATTATGATAGATAATAAAAAAACTTTAAATCTGAAAGTTGCAGAAGCTGTCCAGGATGATGTAAATAAAGGAATAGTCAGGATAGACAGAAACTTTATGAAGAAGATAGAAGCAGATCCCGGCGACATAGTTGAACTGGAAGGAAAAAAGAAAACCGTCGCTATTGTGGACAGGGCTTATCCGGGCGACATCGGGCTTGAGATAATAAGAATGGACGGGCTTATAAGAAGAAATACAGGCTCATCAATAGGAGAAAGAGTTAGAGTAAGGAAAACCGAAGTAAAAGAGGCAAAAAAAGTTGTCATTGCACCCACAAGAGAGGGTGTAATGATAAAGGCCAGTTCAACATTTCTTAAGCAGGGACTTTTGGGAAGGGCTGTCTCCCAGGGAGACATTGTTTCATGGGGAGGAACCAAAAGCAGGAGGACAACAACAAGCCAGAACCCTTTCTTTGAGGATGTATTCAGCATGCTTGACAACACATTATTTGACTTCGGCTTGGGAGACATCAAGTTCATAGTGGCGAAAACAATGCCTAATGAGCCGGTTATAATAACTGAAACAACAGAAGTAGAGTTTATATCAGAGCCAATAAAAGAGATTGAAAAAGGGGCAATACCTGAAGTCACTTATGAGGATATTGGTGGTTTGGATGAGGAAATAAAAAAAATAAGGGAGATGGTGGAATTACCTTTAAAACACCCAGAACTTTTTGAAAGACTGGGTATTGAGCCGCCAAAAGGGGTTTTACTTCATGGTCCTCCGGGAACAGGAAAAACCTTATTGGCAAAAGCTGTAGCCAATGAATCAGATGCTCATTTCATATTAATCAATGGTCCTGAAATTATGTCCAAATACTACGGACAAAGCGAGGAAAACCTCAGAAAGAAATTCGAGGAAGCGCAGAAAAACGCTCCTTCCATCATATTTATAGATGAGATTGATGCTATTGCAGGAAAAAGAGAGGAAACCAAAGGTGAGGTTGAGAGAAGGGTTGTTGCACAATTGCTGACAATGATGGACGGCCTGGAATCAAGGGGAAAAGTTGTTGTCATAGGGGCAACAAATATCCCAAATTCACTGGACCCTGCCCTGAGAAGGCCCGGAAGGTTTGACAGGGAAATCTCAATAAGGGTCCCAAGGGAAAATGACCGGGAGAATATCCTTAAAATCCATACCAGAAATATGCCTCTTGACAAAGACATAAACCTGAAAAAAATCTCAAGGATAACACACGGCTTTGTTGGAGCTGATTTATCTGCACTGGCAAAAGAGTCTGCAATGATAGTGTTAAGAAGAATATTCCCGGATATTGAGCTGAGCAAGGAAGAGGCACTTTCAGAGGAAACGCTGAAGAAATTAAAGGTTACGATGAAAGACTTTATGGATGCCTTAAAGAGCATCACACCTTCGGCAATGAGAGAAGTAACTATTGAAAGCCCCAATGTGCATTGGGATGAAGTGGGGGGATTAAAGGAAGTTAAAGAAGAACTTGAGGAGACACTTGAATGGCCATTGAAAAGAAGAAAGGCTTTTGAAAGATTAAATGTCAAGCCGCCAAAAGGCGTATTGCTTTATGGTGCTCCGGGAACAGGAAAAACCTTATTGGCAAAAGCCGTAGCTACAGAAACAGAAGCTAATTTCATACTGATAAAAGGCCCTGAGTTGTTAAGCAAGTGGGTTGGAGAAAGTGAAAGGGCTGTAAGAAAAATCTTTGAAAAAGCAAGGCAGTCTTCACCATGTATAATCTGCTTTGATGAAATTGATGCAATTGCACCAAGAAGGGGTGTATCTGCAGACAGCCATGCTACTGAAAGAGTAATAAACCAATTGTTGACTGAAATGGACGGGCTGCAGCCTTTGAACGAGGTCATGATTGTTGCAACAACAAACAGGCCTGATATTATAGACCCTGCATTTTTGAGACCTGGAAGGTTTGATAGGATTATCCATACAGGGGTTCCTGACAAAAAGGCAAGAAAGGCTATTTTTGAAGTACATACAAAAAACATGCCCCTGGCTAAGGATGTTGATTTAGATAAATTGGCTGAAAAAACAGAGAACTATGTGGGCGCAGACATTGAGGCAATATGCAGGGAAGCAGCAATCTTTGCCTTGAGGGAAGATATAAAAACCAAAAATATCAAACTAAAACATTTCCAGGAAGCCATGAAAAAAGTAAGGCCTTCAGTAACAAAAGAGATAGAAGAGTCCTACAAAAGGATAAAAGACCATTTCACACAGGCCAAGGCAAAGGAAATGAAGGAAAAGATGCCTAATTATTTTGGATGATTTTTTATTGTTTATCATTTGCTCTTTAAAATGAATCTTAAAAAAATAATAAATTTTTTAGATGAAACATTAAATATAGGAGAACTTAAGAATATTGACAATTCTTTAAACGGCTTGCAGGTTTCTGTGGATGATGATAAAAAAGAGATTAAAAAAATAGGATTTGCGGTTTCTGCATCAATAGAAGTTTTTGAAAAGGCAAAGAAAGAAAAATGTGACCTTATTGTTGTGCATCACGGCCTCATATGGGAAAAAGCGCCCATAAAAAATATTCTGAGGAAAAGAATCAAGTTCCTGTTGGAAAACAACATAGCGTTATATGCTGCCCACCTGCCCCTTGACAGGCATGAAGAATACGGCAATAATGTAATCATGGCTAAGATGCTCGGCCTTAAAGTCATAGAAAAATTCGGGAACTATAAAGGCACAGAAATCGGTTTCATGGGGTTGTTTGATAAGGATATTGAATTAAAGGAATTATTAGATAAGGTTGAAAAGATAACAGGACAAAGGCCGAAAACAATAAAGTTCGGAAAAGATAAGGTAAAGAAAATAGCCATTGTGAGCGGAGGCGGGGGAAGCTGTATGGATGAGGCTATAGAAAAAAATGTTGATGTATTCCTTACAGGAGAAGTTGTATTGAGCAATTATGATTCTGCAAGGGATTCATCGATAAATTTAGTATATGGGGGGCATTATGCCACTGAAACTTTAGGTGTAAATGCTCTGGAAAGGCTGATAAATGAAAAATTTAATATAGATACTGTATTTATAGATATTGAAAATTATGATAAGTTCTGAAAAATGGAAAAGGCAATAATCAAGACAAAAGACGGGCATAAATTCGAGGGCATATTAATGCCTTCAAGAGATAAAAAAATAACTGTGATAAAATTAAATAACGGCTATAATATAGGCATAAAAAACATAAATATAAACTCTGTAAAAAAAGAAAAAACGGGGGGGAAAACAGGCACTAAACAGGAAAAAATAAAACAAAAAGAAAACCTGCCTGAAATAATGATTATACACACAGGAGGAACAATAGCAAGCAAAGTTGATTATGAAACTGGTGCTGTAAAGCCGCAGTTTGAGCCTTTTGAATTATTGAGGATGTTTCCTGAATTAAAGGATATGGCTAAGATAAAAACAAAGCTTTTGGGAAATATATTCAGCGAGAACATAAGGCTTGAGCATTATAATCTGATGATTGATACGATAAAAGAACAAGCCAAGGATAAAAACATAAAAGGTATTGTTATAACACATGGAACAGACACATTACATTACAGCTCTGCAGCCATGGCTTTTGCCCTTGAGAACATAAATATTCCTGTGGTATTTGTGGGCTCCCAGAGAAGCTCTGACAGGGGAAGCAGTGATTCTTTTTTAAACCTTATTTCAGCAGTCTCATTTATTGTGAATACAAATTATAACGGTGTTATGATATGCATGCACAGCTCCATTGAAGACAAAAATGCATTGATACTGAACGGGGTTAATGCAAGAAAACTTCATTCATCAAGAAGAGATGCCTTCAAGGCTGTAAACATAAAGCCAATAGCTATTGTTAATTATGAAGAAAAAAAGATAAAAATAATTACAAAGAAAACAAATTCAAAAGGAAAACTAACTGTAAAAAAATACAATCCTAAACTAAAAGTCGGAATTGTAAGAAGCTATCCCCACATGAATAGTGATGTTTTGAAGAATTACAAAGATTATGACGGTTTAATACTTGAAGGCACAGGCCTGGGGCATTTCCCGATAATTGAATATGACAAATACACAAAAGAGAACAGCAAAATAAAGGAAACATTGAAAGAATTATGTAAAAAAACGCCTGTTTTCATGACAACCCAGGCTGTTTTCGGAAGGATTAATATGGGTGTGTATTCAGCAGGAAGAGAATTACAGGAATTAGGTGTTTTAGGCAATTATTCAACAATGTGCACTGAAACAGCCTATATCAAATTATGTTATTTACTGAGCAATTATTCCAAGGAGAAAGCAAAAGAATTAATGCTAAAAAACCTGAGGGGAGAGATTACAGAAAGGGATGAGGTTTAATCAGAAGCCCAAACAACCTTCTTAATATCTTTAATTTTTACTGGATTATAGATAAAAGAATTATCCTTAAATTTTATGATTTTATAGTCTATTTTATCGATAAATATCTTTTCATAAATTTCATCAACTGAATCAAATATTGGAAGTGTACACTCAAATATTTCGCCTCCCAAAATACCAAATTTATTATTTTCTTTGCTTTTATATAAAAAAACAGTATGATGGGGAATAAAATTTGATTTAAGTAATAAAAAACAAGGCTGAAATCCATCATCAAAAAGGACTGCTGCTATAGCAGTTGCAATATCTTCACAGTCACCTGCTTTATTCTCATGTATCTCTTTAAATGAAGCCCAATATTCATCCTTTTTATATAATTCAGAATCCTCTTTGTACTTCAGAATCTCTGTAGAATAAAAACCCGACCAATAAGGAGTTTTTATTTGTTTTATTATATCTTTATAATCTCCGGATTCAGAAGCCTTTATTATTAATTTTTTTATTTCTTCTCTACTCATCCCAGGATAGGCTTCATAAGTAGTCTTAATATCAGAAGCCTCAACCTGCTCAGCAGTTATTTCTACTATATGCGGGTTTTGTTTTAATACTGACTCTATCTCAGAACCTAATAATGAAAAAACACCTAAACCAAGAAAAAGCCCGGCATATCCCAAACCATACCTAAAACGCCTTTTCAAAGTTGAGAATCTTTTTTTATTTTCAGTTTTATTATTAAAACAAGAAATTCTTTTTTCCAGATTATCATCTGGTTCCATGTTATAATATTAACATTCATTATTTATAAATTTTTTTACTATTTAAAAATACTGAAATTATTTATATCTAGAAATTTAATAAAACTAAACATTTATAATAAAATAATATTTACACCGAAATAATGAAAGCATTTGCAATAACTAATAAAGGAATGGAAGATTTATGCAAAGAGGAGATTAAGGAATTAATCAGCTGCAAGAATACTGAAGAAAAAGAAACTATTGTAAAGTTTGATTTTAAAAATCTTGAAGACATTTGTTATTTATGCTATAATGCACAATCCGTAGAAAAAATAATCTATTATCTTGGTGAATGTAAAGTTAAGGAAAAAATACCAGAAAATGAAATAAAAAAAATCATTGAAAAAATAAAATGGGAAAAATGGCTTAACAAAGGAGATAAATTCAGGGTTAAATGTAAAAGAGAAGGAGAGCATGATTTCTCAAGCCAGGATATAGAGCAAAACATAGGAAGAATTATTAAAGGCTATCTTAACAAAGAATTAAAATTAAACATAGATGTTGAATTAGACGCTCCTGATTTAATTGTTTATGCTTATGTTTATAATAATAAACTATATCTGGGAATAGATTTTGCAGGAAAAGACCTTTCTAAAAGACAATATAAGATATTTAATTATCCAACTTCCTTAAAAGGAACAATTGGCTTTGGAATATTGAAATTCTCAGAATTTAATCCTGAAAAAGACAAAGTTCTGGTGAACCTGTTCTGCCATGACGGTGTTATTGCAATAGAATCCACATTATATGTTTCCGGACTAAGCGTAAATTATTATGATAAGGAATTTATTTTCAGGAAAATAAAACCTTTAAAAGATAAAAACTGGGAAAAATGGTTTAATGACATAGACAAAAAAGCCATGAAAAAAATAAAAAACAAAATATGTGCAATTGACAGTGATTTCAGGAATATAAAGGCAGCAAAGAAGAACAGCAAAATTGCAGGTATTGATAAAATTATAGAGTTTTCAAAAAAAGAAGTTGATTTTCTTGATATAAGATTCAAAGAGGATTCAGTGGATAAGATTATTAGCTATATTCCTTCTGTTTCAAAAAGAAATAGTGAAGAAAAACTAAAAAAACTATATGATGAGTTATTTTACCAGCTAGAGTTTATTTTAAAAGAAAACGGAAGCCTGAATTTCATTGCAAGGGAAAATGATTTAGTAAAAGAAAAAGCAGAAAGATATTTTAAATTAATCAGGGAAAAAGAAGTCTGGACAGGAAAGAAAAAACTATATTTTCTGCAGTTTGAATTAAAGAAAGAAAGGCCTAAGGATTACAAAATAATCGATAAAAAGAAAAAATAATTATACACTTTCTTTAAATATCTCCATTAAAAGAGGCATTAGATCTGTGCCTTTGTTAAGAAAAATATTGCCTTTTTTGCATATTTTCTCATCAAAGCCTGGATAGCTGTCTTTCAGCCTTGGGTGTGAAATCATCAGCGCAACAGGGTCGCTGCTGTGCGCCTTCATTGAACAGGGGGTGCAGTGGTCTGAAGTCACAACCACTATAGTGTCGTTCAGGTCTATATTTTCAATTAATCTTGAATAAAACTTATTATCAATCTCCTCTATTGTCAGTTTTTTTCTCAGGGCATCCCCGTCATGCCCTGGCTCATCAGGGCCTTTTAAATGTATATACAAACAATCATATTTTTTCATTGCTTTAATGGTTTTGTTGACCCATTCATCATAATTCTTCTCATCATTTATTTTTATAACATCCATGCCTGCTGCACCCGCAATACCTCTCTCAAGAGGCATATTGGCCAGTATAGCCCATTTCACGCCATATCTTTCATTTATATTGAAAAGTTTCGGATTTTCATTGCCTGCATCCCTCATCAGGACAGCATTAGCCTTGAACAATCCTTTTTTCTGCCTTGTCCTGTTTATCCTGCATTCATCAAGCACAGCAGTTGTTTTCTCACTGAATTCATTTACAAGATGTGCAGACAACTCTGATTTTTTATCAAGTGCAACAGACTCCTTTACCAAAGGCTCAAAATCCTTTTTGGCCATAGAAACAAAGCCTTTCTTGTCATAGGCAGGGTCTGTATAGGTGATGTTAGGATATAACTCATTTGATGACCTTATTATCAAAGCCCCCCTGTGGCCCAATGTGGCCCTGAATTCAAATTTTGCACCTGATAATTTAACCCTTTTGTTTATTATTTTCTGTAATGCTTTTGCCTCTTTTGTCTTCAATGACCTTCCAACCCTCCTGTCAATTATTTTTTTATTGTCAACAGTTGCAAAATTGCACCTTAAAGCAAGATCACCATCTTTAAAATCCATGCCTGCGCCAATCGCTTCTAAAGGACCACGGCCAGTGTAATACTTGTTTGGATCATAGCCCAATAAAGATAAAACAGCAGAATCACTCTCGGGGGCAATACCCGGCACAACACTCATCAGACCCATCTTAGAGTTCTTTGCAAGTTGGCTTAAAGCAGGAGTATTTGCTGCCTCAAGAGATGTTTTATTATCTAAATCAGGATTATTGCTCCCAGAAGCCCCGTCCATTACTGTAAATAAAAGTTTCATTAGTTTATTTCTGAAAGAATTGATAAATAAATGTTTTGATTTTAAAACATCATAAATCTCTGTAAACGTTCTTTCTATGTCTAATTAATGTAACTTCAATCATTTGTTTGTCTTTATTTATATCTGCTATAACTCTGTAATCTCCAACTCTTAATCTGTAGTCTTTTCTTCCTTTTAGTTTTTTAAAGAAATGAAATGGTTTTTTCTTTGTCGAGATAATCTTTTCAAAAATTCTTTTCTTCTTTTCATGTGGTAATTTATTTAATTCTTCAATTGCTTTTTCATCAAAAATTATCTCATACATATAAACACCTATAAACCCAATCTTTCTTTGGCTTCTTTTTCAGTAAGAAAATTACCTCTTTTTATTCTCTCTCTTGCTTTTTCTATGGCTTCAACTGTTTCTTTACTAAGTTTAGGGTTTTCTTTCATATTTTCAGCTATGAATATTACCTTCTTCAAAACCTCGTCATAACTTTCATTTTTATATTCCCTAAACTTATCTAGCTGGTTTTTTGTATCATCATGTAGCTTTATTGTTGTAGTCATATTATCACCCAGTATACCTAAGTATACTAAAGTATATAAACCTTTCTAAATTAATAAAAAATATAATCCAATATAAATACTAACAAAGAAAAATTGAAAATCTTACAAAAATATAAGAAAACTACTCAGACATGAAATCCTCAACAGTATAATCAAACTTCTGTATCTTCTGCTTCAAGCCTTTTTTCTCAAGATAAGTTTTAGCTAATAACCAGAAAAACAAAGCCAATGACTTCCTTCCCTTATTATTGCAGGGCATTACAAGGTCTATATCATTGGACTTATTGTTGCTGTCGCAAAGTGCAATCAGGGGAATCCCTATTTTCTCAGCATCCTCAACAGCATTTTTATCAGGCCATGGGTCTGTAACCATCAGCAGCCTGGCTTCCCTGTAAATATCAAGATTAGGATTGGTTAATAATCCAGGAGGGTATCTTCCTGTATATACCTTTATTCCAGTAATCTCGCCAAATAATTTAACAGCCTTCCATGAGCTTTCCCTTCTTGAGAATATTAAAACTGATTCAGGCTCATATTGGGATAAAAGATTAACCACAGACCTTATTCTCTTGTCTATCTGCTGGACATTCAGAACAGATAACCCATCAGGCCTTGTCTGGAAAATAAACTTCTCCATATGTTTAGTCTTGAATTTAGTCCCTATATGTATCCCTGACTTAAGATATTCATCTTTGGGTATTAATAATTCCTTTTCTTTCATATAAATAGGGAAAAATGAAGTATTTAAAAAGGTTATGGAATTTGGATGCCAAATTCCAAACTTAGAAAATATTCTATTTTCGTAAGTTACGAAAATTTATTGTAAATAAATTTTCTAACTTAGGAAACGCTCTGTGTTTCCGTAAGTTACGAAATTACCGAGTAATTTCTAACTTGAAAAACGTTCCGTTTTACTAAGTTATGGAATTTTCTCTTTATAATTTGATATTTTTTTAATTACATATACTATTAAATAGTAACATTTAAATAAAAAACAGATATTCTTTCTCATATGAATAATTTAGAAGAGATTCTGGATGATGTAGTTATAAACGGCTTTCCTGAATTTATGGATGAAGATATCTGGATAGAATATAAATCAATTAAAAAAAGTCTTCTTAAATCAGGAGAATTAACAGACGAAGGTTTTTATATTGAAGTTGATAATTTATTAAAAGATACCTCTGCTAATGTGATAATGGGTGGGGTGGCTCATGAACTTGCCCATTTAGTAACAGAAAGGAACTTAAGCAAATATTCTTCCAAAAAAGATGGACTTCATTATAAAAGATCAAAAAGATATAAAACTCTTGACGAAAGAGATACTGATTTAAGAGCAATTCTAAGGGGTTATGGTCCACATCTGTTAGAGTTTATGAAATATTCTAAAGAAAAAGGATTCCCTTATTATAAAAAAGACGGCCTTTCTATAAACGAAATTAAGACTTTATTAAAAATTAAACCCCATAAGAATTTATTTTCACCATTTATCCTACTTTACAGAAAATTACGAACAAAAAATAAATCTTTTATTATTTAAACTCCTCCAGAACTTCATAAACAGGGCCTTCTTTGGTTAAAGTGCTTTTGTATAGCTTAAAACGATTGACATCAAAGCTTATCTCAGGCAGTTTTATCTTATTCATTAATTTAATGAACTCTTTTTTCATTTTCAGGTTTTTAATCCTCATAAAAGTTATATGGCCCTTGAAATTAAAATCCTTTTTGAAACCTTTCAGGCTTGATTCTATTTCATCATGCAATTTTACCAAACCTGAATCATCCTTAAATCCTATCCAAACAACTTTTATATAATTCTCATTCGGGAAAAAGCCTATGTTCTTTATCTCAAGATTAAAAGGCTCGAATTTTATATCTTTAAGTGCAGAAATAATCTTTTCTTCATCATTCACTTCTCCCAGAAACTTCAAAGTAATATGGCAGTTTTCAGGCTTCACCAGGTTAAACCTTCCGTATTCAGGATTAATTTTAGCCTCCATATCATTAATCAACTGTTTCATTTCTTCAGGTATATCAACAGCTAAAAACAATCTCATAAAATAAAAAGAGAAAAAATAAATATTTAAATCTTATCAATCGAGCTCTGAGCCGAAATCTTCACTGTCTAATGAAGGGTCATAATCAAGCAGGTTCTCAGGTTTTTCTTTCTTTTTAGGCTTTGTTTTTTTCTCCTTTTTCTCTTCTTTTATCTCTGTCTCTTCTTCAAATGCTTCTTTTCTCTCAACAACCTCAGCAAAGCCCATGTTTTTTATAACCTTATTCACTTTAACCTTCACTTCATCTCCTTCCTGAGTACCGGGAACTATAAGGACAAAACCCTTTACCCTGCCTATTCCGTCGCCTTTATCCCCTATTCCCTCTATTCTCACATCTACTATATCACCTTCATTTACAGGCGCTTGTTCCATTTTTCACACATCACCCCGTTTAGTATATTTTACATTCATATTGATATAATCTTATTTAAAAAAAAGTATCTAGAAATCTTAAAATAAAAATTACCCATTATGATGATTTTATATCTGTTTTTCTTTATAAAGTTTTTTATTCTTCTTCTGAATCAATCTTTTCTATAGTTATTTTTCCTTCATCTGAATTTATGACAATCTCATGCCCATGGTCCAGCTTGGAAATCTTCGTAACCATGTCAGGAAGAAGTATCCTGTTTCCCCTTAAATCAACATTTGAGACAAAATGCTTTATCTTATCCTCTTTTCCCATGTTTTGCATTATCTTTCCTGCAGTAACTTTCTTCTTTTCATCCCTGAACTTTTTTGTCTTCTTATATAAATACTTGGCAATCTTATCAGCTACATTGATGTCTGTGGCTGAAGTTATACCTTGTAATCCAACAGAAAGATTGGCCTCAATAACAAAATAACCCAAACTTGTTTCAAGCAAATCTATGGCACAGACTTCTGCTCCGAGAACCTTGGCGCTTTTCACACATATTTTCTCAAGCTTTTCATCAATATCATATATTATTCCTTTTCCCCCTGAATGTATATTTGCCCTTTTTTCCCTTTCATCAGCCTTTCTCAGCATGCAGGCAATAACATTATCCCCTGCGACAATAGCCCTTATATCCTCTCCCTTGGTCTCAAAATAAGTCTGTATTATTAAAGGCGACTGCCTTGACTCAACAGCATCCAGCATAGAAGAAGCGCTTGCATAACTTTCAGCATACATAACCCCCTTGCCGTGCGTTCCGGTGGGGAACTTAATGATAATAGGATAATTTATATCCTTTAGTATTTTCCTTGCAGCATCGCCGGTAGCTACAAGATAAGAAGGAGGGGTAAGGATTCTGTGCTTGGCCAGCTCTATTTGTGTAAAAAACTTGTCATGAACTGTAACAAAACTCTGTGGCTGTATGGGCATATATGTTTTATCATACAAAACCTCTGAAATAGCCTGCAGTACATTTGCATACCTGAAAGAGCCTCTTGCATATACGCAGTCATAATCCTTCAGGGGCTTTCCCCCGTAAAATACGCCAACCTCTTTCTTGTTCGCAAAAATCTCAATTTCCCTTATATCGAGGAAATCAACTTCATCAAAATATTTTTTCATTGCTTTTGCTATCCATTGTGAACTTGCGCTTCCCATGCTTATTAAAGCAGCTTTTACCATTTTTGCACCTTTTTATTATATTTTGTTTATATATTTAATCTTTATTTTTCTTTTTTATTTTCCTGTTTGAGATATCAGGGTCAACCATAAAACCATTATTCTTCAGTGTATTCTGGCCTATTAATACAGGATAGGTCATATGGCTTCTGTTGTAAACTGTAAAAGCTGACTCTATTATTTTATCTTTAATCTTTAATTTACAGACAACAACAGGCCTGACACTTTTGCCGTGGCTTGATTTTATAACCTTGGTTTTTTTTATCGGCCCCAGACCAATCTCAGAAGCAAGCTTAAGGTCAATTGAACTGTGGGTTGCACCTGTATCTATTCTTGCCCAGACCTCTTTTTCCCTGTCTTCACCTATTAAAATTATTTTTTCATCTATTCCGACAATAGTTTTTGAGCTTTTCCCTGATGCCTTTTTTTTAGTTGTCTGTTCCTGTTTCATTTTAAAATTAAAAAAATCTGTTTTATTTGTTCTGGATTTTATCTTCTTCCAAAGAATCTTCGTGGTCTTTTTCCTTTATTATGGCAACATCCCTGACCTTATCATTCTCATTTAAGGACATAAGCCTTACTCCCTGTGTGTTCCTGCCTATTGTTGAAATCCTGTCACAAGAGGTCCTTATCAAAATGCCCTCTTTGCTTATCAGCATTATCTCATCATCCTCTTTCACAGACTTTACGCCGATAACATTGCCGTTTCTCTTGCTACATTTAATGTTAATAACTCCTTTGCCTCCCCTATGGATAATCCTGTAATCATTAATTTTTGTTTTCTTTCCATAGCCGTTTTCAGTAACAGTCAATAATTTTTTATCCTCATCAGCAATTACCATACCTATAACTTCATCATCTTTCTTAAGCCTTATGCCTATAACTCCATGGGTGTTCCTGCCCGTAGGCCTTACATTATTTTCATCAAACCTTATTGCATGCCCTTTCTTTGTTGCCAGGATTATATCCTTATTGCCGTCTGTAAGGACAACATTTACCAAATCATCATCTTTATCCAGATGTATTCCTATAATCCCTCCCTTTCTTGGCCTTGAATACTGTTCAAGAGAAGTCTTTTTCACTATTCCTTTTTTTGTAGCCATTACAAGATAAGAATCTTCTTTAAATTCCTTTACCGGAATCAGGGCCATTATCCTGTCTTCAGGCTTTAACTCAAGGAAATTTATTATGGGCTTGCCTTTTGCATATCTCTCAGATTCAGGTATTTTCCAGACTTTGAGCCAGTAAGCAATACCTTTGTCTGAAAAAATCAGCAGATAAGAATGGGTATTTGCAACAAAAAGGTGCTCAATAAAGTCACCTTCCCTCAGGTCAGAGGCTATAATCCCTTTTCCTCCGCGATTCTGGACCTTATAATTCTCAAGGGACATTCTTTTTATATATCCTGAATTAGTCATTGTAACAACAACAGGCTCATCCTCTATTAAATCCTCAATCTGCAAATCATCTTCTTCCTCTGCAATTATTGTTTTTCTTTCATCCCTATATTTTTCCATTATTTCCTTAAGCTCATCTTTTATAATGGATTTTATCCTTTCCCTGCTTGAAAGAATCTCGTTTATTTCCTTTATTTTTTTAATTAAGCCGTCAAACTCATCCTTTATCTTTTTCTGCTCGATTGATGCAAGCTTCTGCAATTTCATGTCAAGTACAGCATCTGACTGAATCTTGCTAAGGCTGTATTTCTGCATTAATTTTTTTTCAGCATCTTCTCCTGAATCAGAATTCCTTATCAGGCTTATTATATCATCAACATTCTTTAATGCTGTTATCAGGCCCTCCAATATATGAACCCTCTCTTTTGCCTTTTTAAGCTCATAATTATTCCTTTTTATCACAACATCCTTCCTATGGTCAACATAATGCCTTATGCACTCTTTCAGGCTCAGCCTCTGCGGCTTTTTTCCCACAAGGGCGACCATATTTATTGAAAAACTATCTTCTAATCTTGTTGACTTGAACAATATATTTTTTACAATTTCAGGGTTTGAATTAGCCTTAAGCTCAATAACTATCCTCACACCATCCTTGTCAGACTCATCCCTTAAATCGCTTACTTCAGTTATTTTCTTGTTTTTCACAAGGTTTGCAATCTCTTTTATAAGGTCGGACTTATTAACTTCATAAGGGATCTCTTTTACAACCAGTATTTCCTTATTGCCTTTTTTCTCAATATCAATTAAACTTCTTATCCTGATAATTCCATGCCCTGTTTTATAAGCACTAATAATGCCGTTCCTCCCGCATATAATCCCTCCTGTCGGGAAATCGGGGCCTTTTATTATTTCTATTAACTCAAGAATATCAATATCCGGATTATCAATATATTCTATCGTGCCCTCGCATATCTCCTTAATATTGTGGGGGGGAATGTTTGTTGCCATGCCAACCGCAATTCCCGAAGAGCCGTTAATCAATAAATTAGGAATCTTTGAAGGCAGCACCTCAGGCTCTTTTAAAGAAGCATCAAAATTATCATTCCATTCAACAGTCTCTTTGTCTATATCCTGGAGCATCTCCTGGCTTATCTTCGCCAATTTTACTTCAGTATATCTCATTGCAGCCTGCTTATCACCATCTAAACTACCCAGATTACCCTGGCCTTTAACCAATGGGTATCTTAAAGAAAAATCCTGGGCCATCCTTATTAAGGCATCATATACAGCCTGGTCTCCATGGGGATGGTATTTTCCAAGAACCTCTCCCACAATCCTTGCTGATTTCTTTGTTGCCTTATTATAAGTTAATCCCATGTCATGCATTGCATAGAGAATCCTCCTATGTACTGGTTTTAAGCCGTCTTTTACATTAGGCAAAGCCCTGCCAACTATTACAGACATGGCATAATCTATGTAAGAGGACTTCATTTCATCCTCTATTACTTCATTTATGACCTCTTTCCCAAGGATTTTTTCCCCCTGATTTTCCTGTTTTTTATCCCCCATTTTAAATACCTTTTTAGTCGATAAATATGAAAATACTATTATTTATAAGTGTTGTGTTTTTTTGAGGAGAAATAGATGATTATTTTATCTCGAAATATTCCTTATCACCAAGAACCCTGACCTCAATATAAGAATCCCTCATTTCATCTACAAATCTATCAGGATCCATTGGATGTCCAGGGCTGTCATAATGTATTGGTATTGCAATTTCAGGGTTTATTTGTTTTACAAAAACAGCAGCTTCTTTTGGCCCCATTGTAATCCAATCATCAGAAATAGGGACTAAAACAACATCAGCATAAGGCTTATCCTTGAAATATAATGTGTCTGAGCAATGATATATGCTTTTTTTATCTTTGATTAAAAAACCAACAGTCTCTTTGGGTGATGTTGTCATATCCGGATGCTCCCCATGTATTGCCTTAACAGCAGTTATGGTAATTTTACCAACTTTCTTGGTTTGTCCTTCATTCATTGTTTGCACAGGAATTTTAGTTTCCTTTAAGATTTCACCAACCCATTTACTTCCAAAAATTTTAGGTTTATTGTTTTTATATATGATTTTCACTGCCTCAGGTAAACAATGGTCTTTGTGCCCATGTGTTAATAAAAGAATATCAATATCCTTCCATTCATCTGGTTTAAACTCTTCATTATATGTGTATTTTCCCGGATCAATCAATATCTTTTTATTATTTAATTCAATTAATACACAAGATTGAGGATATTTGGTTATTTTCATAACTCTTTTAAAATACTAAATATATTTAAATATTTTTATTAGAAACTAATAGGATTTGTAAAATAATTTTATTTCCGGAGCAACTATTATCTCAATGCCTGCTTCTCTTATCAGTTTTTCAGCCATCTCAAAATTATAAGGCTGGTCCTGAAGTTTGGGAACAAGAAGATGATGTTCTTTATCAAGATAAACTTCATCAGGAGTTATAAGCTCTGTCAAGCCTGCTTCTATAATAGATTTTGCACAGTCAGCACATGGAAACCATTCACTCATATATATGGAGCCTCTGTTTATAGAAATGCCGTCTCTTGCAGCATAAGCAATGGCTCTTCTCTCAGCATGGACTGAAGGGCATAAATGCATTCCTTCTCCTGAAGCATAGCCTTTTCTTGAACATTCAAGATGCTCTTCACCTCTTGATGGAGCTCCATTCCAGCCAAGAATAAAAATCTCTTCCAATCCAAAGAAATCGGGAGCATATAACGGCTTGATTACTGCCCCGACAGGATGCTTGTAGCAGGTTGATTTGTCAAGTGCTTCTTCCAATAATTCTGCTATTCTCGGCAGTCCTATCACATTCCTTATACCACTTGCAGGATCCATAAAAAGAAGGAAAATATATAATAATATATAAACCTTTTTATTTGTACCTATTTAAAAGTAGAAAATAATTAAGACTCCCTTTTCTTTTTTAGAATTCTGTTCTTCTCTAAACTGGGATGTATCTTAAATGAATGATTACAGTAAACACACCTTTTGGTTTTATTTGTAATAAAATCCTTAGTCCTTGGCTTGTATTTCATAGTGTTTTTACAGTTAGGGCATCTCAGAATATAATAAACCATTTCAATAAAATAAAATAAACCAAATTTATAAACTTTTATGATGTAAATGTCTAGTGAAAAGTAATATTTAAATAATAGGGTTTTCTATAACTAACTAAAAGGTGGGTCAATTGGATAAAGCTGTACTGAAAATAAGCCATATTTCTAAATCATTTGGCAAAAGTGATATATTAAAAGACATAAACCTGAAATTCTATCCTGGTGAGATATTCGGCCTTATAGGGGCTTCTGCCTCAGGAAAAACTACTCTTTTAAGGACAATAATAGGATTCCTTGAGCCTGAAAAAGGAAAAGTATTTTTCAGGAAAGAGCACCTC
This sequence comes from Candidatus Woesearchaeota archaeon, assembly GCA_016928115.1. Taxonomy (GTDB): domain Archaea; phylum Nanobdellota; class Nanobdellia; order Woesearchaeales; family UBA9642; genus JAFGLI01. The sequence goes on from JAFGLI010000019.1 coordinate 61,231, forward strand.
TTAAGCCATGAAAACGGAAGTGAAAAATTCAAAGAAGTACTTAAAGACCCTGCAGGAATAAAAGAGATAGTGGGATTTGCAGCCCAGACACCATCTTTTTATGAGGAGCTTACTTTAAAGGAAAACCTTGAGTATTTCGGCTCTTTATACAACCTGAAAAAAGAGTCAATAGCATCAAACCTGAAAACTCTTCTCGGATTAATGAATCTCAATGATTCAATTAACCTGAAGGCATCCCAGCTTTCGGGGGGAATGAAAAGGCGTCTTGATATGGCATGCGCCCTGATACATGACCCCCAGGTATTGATACTTGATGAGCCAACTTCTGACCTTGACCCCATATTAAGGAAGCATGTCTGGGAACTGGTCAGGAAAATAAACAAAAAAGGAACCACCATCATAATAGCAAGCCACAACCTCAAGGAAATAGAGGAGATATGCGACAGGATTGCAATCATTAAGGACCACAGGGTGCTTAAAGTGGGTACTACTGAGGAAATAAGAGAAGAGTTCTCAGAAGCAGAAGAAATCCATCTTGAAAGCTTCCCGGGCAATTATGAAAAAATCATGGAACTTCCCTCCAAATACAGGAAGCAGATTATAAACACAGAGCAGAAAGCCACTGAGTTCATAATATACACAAAAAAGCCAGAATACATACTCCATGAGCTCCTTCATAAAATAGAAAAGGAAAAAGAGACAATCATACAGCTGAAAGTCAAAAAACCGGATTTAGATGAAATATTTGTGTCTTTATCAGCAAACAAATAAAAATGGCAATAAAAGATATACTGAAAAAAAACTTTAAGATTTTAACCAGGTCAAAAAGTTCAGGACTGGTAATAATACTCGGACCTTTATTGGTCATTCTGCTTGTTGGTTTAGCTTTTAACACAAGCTCAACTTCAAAGCTGAATATAGGCGTGTATATTCCTGAAAAAACAGAGCTGACAGGAACATTTACTGATGTACTTAATGAAAGCGGCTTCGGGGTTATTGAATACGGGCAGCAGGAGGAATGCATCATTGACCTGAAACAGTCCGCAGTGCATTTGTGCATGGTTTTTCCTGAGAATTTTGTTATAGAAAGCAACAGCTCAAATGAAATATTATTTTATGTTGACAAAAGCAGAACTAATTTTGTATATACTATTATTAACACTGTTTCTTCCAAAGTACAGCTGCAGTCTTCTGAATTAAGCTATGAGCTGACAAATGCAGTCATAAATGCGCTTAACAATGCAAGAGACATTAATTCAGAGAACATGATAAAAGTAATAAAGATGAAAGAAGACCTGTCAAGCAGCATGGAAGGCATTGAATCTGTACTTGGTGACCTTAATGACCTTGACCTTACACAGGAAAGCGTCGGCACAATCCTTGTGTTGAATTATGCAAAGAACATATATGATTATGCCAAAGATATGGAAGAGGTTATGGAAGAAGTAAATTGTGATAGTATAGGGGACAATGAAACAAAAGAATTATGTAAAGACATACAGGATGAGATTGATAATTCCACCCTTACAAAAGACTACGCTAATTTCACAGGGTCATTAAACACTCTTGAGCAGAATCTTAACCTTATTAAAACAAAACTGTCCCTGGCTGAAGCAGCAAAAAAATCCTCTGTAAGCGAGCTTGAAACACTTAAGGGAAAAGTGAACAGCATGCTTTTATCTATAGACCTTATAAAAACAGAGACAGAAAAGGTTAACTCTGAAATTGAATCCCTAAAGGTCAAGGAAGCAAAAAAAATAGTCAGCCCCATAACAACTAAAATAGAGCCTGTAAGCTCACAAACAGCGTATATTAATTACCTATTCCCTTATTTTATAATATTAATAATAATGTTTGTCAGTATACTGCTGAGCAGCAATATAATAGTCATGGAAAAGAACTCACGGGCATTTTTCAGGAACTTCACAACACCCACAACAAACTTCAAGTTCTTCGGCTCAACATTCTTAACTAATTTTCTGCTTGTGATGACACAGGTAATAATAATTCTCGGCATAGTCTATTTCCTGCTGGAAATGAACTGGATAGCTAACTGGTATATCGTCCTTATCCTTATCATATTAACAATAACATTATTCACATCAATAGGTATGATAATAGGGTACTTATGCAGCAGCCAGGAAACAGCATTAATGATTTCCCTGGGAACCTCAAGCATATTTCTTTTATTGTCAAATCTTGTCATGCCCCTTGAAAGGATGGCTTCTTTTATTCAGAATGCAGCACATTACAACCCCTATGTCATGGCTTCTGAGCTGTTGAAGAAAGGCATGCTGTTTTCACTGCACATAAAACAGATTTATTTTGACCTTCTTATACTATTGGCTATTGCATTTACCTTTTTCATTTTGGCTTACCTGCTTTCAGTCATATCAAAGAAGCAGTATTTCACAGGCTTCAAGGCCCTGAAGCACATCAGCAACGGGAAGGAGAAAAATAAAATATTTGAACTGTCGGGGAAAAATATAGAGAATATTGATGATATGATTGATGAGATAAATAAATCCTCAAAAAAGGAATTTGATGACTTTGTTGAAGATGACTTCAGTGAGTTTTCTTTGTGGGCAAGAGATATATATAAAAACAAGAGATTATGCAAAATGCTTACAGGAGTGAAAGACAAAGAAAAGATTATAAGAATTCTTGAGGAATTCAGGGAAATAGATGGAAAAAAGAGGAAAAAATGATTTCTATACTGCCATGGTATATTTTTGCTTTTACAAGTGCAATCTTTAATACCTTATTCCAGATTATAAGGAAAAAAGCTGTTTCAAAAGCACATGCAATGAACTTTGAGTCTGTGAGGGCTATGTATGAAGCCCTGCTTGCATTATTATTAATCCCATTCATCAGCTGGTCTTTTGACAAATCCGTCCTTATATGGATATATATAGTTTCATTGATAGCTGTAATAGGAATATTGTATGCATCAAAAGCATTCAGGCATGGTGAAATCTCTTTAATATCCCCGTGGGCAAATATGAGGCCTTTTTTTGTTGCAGTCCTGGCTTTCATATTCCTGAATGAGGCATTGACAATAAAACAAATTATCGGAATATCTATTATACTAATATCAGCATATCTGCTTGAATCAGACCACAGGATTTCCAGTTTTATAGAGCCATTGAAACATTTGTTGAAATCAAAATATAGCCTTTATTTCATATTTGCCACTTTCTTATTTAGTATTACGAGTGTACTTGACAAGTTTGTCCTGACAACAAGAATGGATAATATATTCACATATTCCTTTTTTATATGGATATTTATTGCTGTTAACTTTAACATAATCCACACTATGATGTATGGGTTTAAGGATACCCTGGAATGCCTGAAGAAAGAAAAACATCTTCCTGTTATTGTTGCTTTATGCTCAATGCTTTCAGGTCTTCTGGCATACAAAGCTTTTACAATGGCTTATGTTTCCTTAGTAATGCCTATACTGATGATGAGCACACTATTTACTGTTCTTCTGGGAGGAAGGTTCTTTCATGAAAAAAACCTGCTGTTCAGGCTTGGGACTTCTGTAATAATGCTCTTCGGTGCTTATCTTATTATTGTTTAAAAGGCTCTGGTGAAAAAATAATTTTATAAACTTTCTTTATTTACAATAGTAATATGATAATATTAATAACTGGTACTCCGGGAACAGGAAAGACATCATTCAGCAGGAAGCTGTCTGAAATAACCGGCTTTAAGCATATTGAATTAAATAAGGAAATAAAAGAGAATATGTTATATGAAGAATATGACAAGGAAAAAGATACACTAATTATGGATAAAAAAAAGACTGCTGAGTTCTTAAATGACTATGTAAAGAAATATTCCGGTGTGAAAAAAAAGATTTATAGTTATTTTAAAGAAATACAGGAAAAACAGGAGATTATGTTGAAGGAAAACCCTGTTAATGAAAAGAATTTTTATCCTATAGAAAAAATATTGAATGATCTTCAGGGAATAAACATAAAAGAAAAAGGGCTTATAATAGACTCCCATTTATCCCATTTGTTTTTTCCAGAAAAAATAGATTTCTGTATTGTTATTAAAACTAAACTAAAAGAACTGGAAAAAAGGCTTAAAAAAAGAAATTACACTGAAGAAAAAATAAGGGAAAATATTGACTCAGAGATTTTCAATGTTTGCTTTAATGAGGCTGTTGAGAATGGTTTGAAGGTTGTTGTTCTGGGGAATTGATTTTTTTATATTACGGAAACTCAGTCCTCGCTTTTTGGTCTCCATTTATATACTTCATCATGGTGGCCATAAAAATATATATCCACTTTTTCTTCAGAATGGTCTATTTTGAAAATTAACACAAAGTGTTTATCTATATGAACTCTATTAAATGTTTGTAAGGGTTTTCTTAAGAATTTGTAATTGTGTTTAGGATTGGATCTTATCTCTCTAATTTTCTTATCAATAATTTTAAGATGGTTTAAATTTTTCTTTGCTAATTTATGAAAAATCTTATCCGCTTCTGGCTTAATGTCAAGAAAATACATTTTAACTTAAACCATACCTCTTAGCAAAACTTTCAACCCTTATGCTTTTCTGTTTTTTTATTTTCTTAATTTTCTCAATAAAATCCGGTTTAAGTTCGGGCTCATTTTCAAATTCTATATACTCATTAACTACATACTCTATAGCTTCGCCTTTATCTTTCAAATTAAATTTAGCCTTTACAATATTCAATACTCTGTTTGTATTCTCATTTAATTCTATTAATGCCTGCACCATATTAGTTCACCTTAGTCTAGATAAGTTTAACTTATTTATATATTTTTCGCTCTCACCTTCATCAAACCCTGATTATTCGTAAATATTTATAAACTACGCTTTTTTTATATAATCATGAAAAACCAGATAAGTTCTCTTGAACTGAATTATTTGACAAGGGAGTTAAAAACACTTGTTAATTCAAAACTGAATAAGGTTTACAGCAAAAAAAACAGTTTTGTTTTTGACTTCCATAAAACCAGTAAAGGAAGATTAATGTTAAAGGTTGAGCTTCCGGGAAAAATATACCTCACAAAATACAAGGAAGAATATGAAGAGCCCGGTAATTTCTGCATGTTCCTGAGAAAACATTTAGCCAACAGTTTTGTCAGGGATATTTATACAAAGGATTTTGAGAGAATCCTGATAATTGAGTTTAAAACAAAAGAAAAAAAACTAAAACTCATATTTGAACTGTTCAGCAAAGGCAATATTGTTCTGGTTGATGATAAAGGCATTATAAAAAATATATACAGGAAAGAGGAATGGAAAGATAGAATATTAAAGCCAAAGGAAAAATACAAATTCCCTCCTTCGGGCATTAACATAATCAATATGGATATGAATGAGTTCAGGATAAAAATCATGAAAAGCAATAAGGATTTAGTAAGGACCCTGGCTGTAAAATTTTCACTCGGAGGGCTTTACAGTGAAGAAGTTTGTGTAAGGACTAAAACTAAAAAAGGAATTAATACAAGCATACTGAAAAAAAATGAACTGTTAAAACTATATAAAACAATAAAATCAATGCTTAACAGCAAAGAAGACCCCACGGCTTATTTTGAAGATGGAAAATTAAAAGAGATAACACCTTTTGAATTAAGAATGTTCCAAAATCTTGAAAAGAAAAAATACAGCTCATTTAATGAATCCCTTGATGAAAGCCTTTCAATAATGGCTGAAGAAAAGAATGAAGAGGAAATAATAAAGACCAAAAAGGGAAAGGTAGAAAAATTAAAAGAGATTATTGAAAAACAAAAAGAGGACATAAATAAAAGGTTAAATATTATTGATGAAAACTCAAAAAAAGGGGAGATATTATACAAAAACTACAATATGCTTAAGCAATTACTGGATGATTTCAGAAAGATACAAAAAGAGCATTCATGGGAAGAGATTAAAGAAAAACTTAAAAACCATAAAATCATAAAGGAAATAAATGAAAAAGAAGGGTACATAATTGTTGATGTAAAATAAAATGACTCTGAAAAAAACTAAAAAGAAAAAAAGCAGATTGAACAAAAAGATTGTTTATGCAGTGGTTATAGCTTTCATATTGATTGCAGGATTTTTCATGATTGAAAAACAGCTGATTCTGAAATGCAGATTTGAGATTGAAAATGTTTTTGTGGATGTTGAAAGCTCGCAGTGGTCCCATGCAACTGCACTGCCCATGGATATAACTATGAAGGTAAATAATCCCTCACCATTGCCGAGATACCTTATTAAAATGGATTATGAGCTTTATGCTGATAATGAATTATTATCCCGGGGAGTATTTTCAGACAATATAAGAATAAGACCTAATGAAAAAGAAGAGCTGAGGGCAACAATGTTCCTGGATTTCAATTATTTCTCACCTGAATTATTAAACTCTATAGCAAATAATCAAGCAGAATACAGCATAAAGATAAAGCCTTATTTTGACAGTTTATTTGGAAGGACTGGTTATGAGCTTTTTGCTGTTAAGAAAAAACAATAAAAACCTTTTTAAACAAATATAGGTTTCTTTCTCTATATAATATGGCGGTAGTAGTTCAATGGTCAGAATAGAAGACTGTGGATCTTCAGAAGCGGGTCCGATTCCCGTCTACCGCCTTTTTTATAATAAGGGCTTGACGAACGAAGTGAGGAAACCCTTGGTTTTTACGAGATTTTTCTCAAAAATCTCTGCATGATTCCCGTCTACCGCCCTCAAACAATTAAAATGGGTTAATAAAATGGAAATAACCAATCAGGATTTGATTGAAAAGGCAAAGCAGGCAGCTAAATTGCATAAATCATCAGAAGATGTTAGAATAGGTGATGTTGGCTGTGCATTAATTACTGATAAAAATAATGTCTATGTTGGGGTAAGCATTGATGCCTGCTGTGGAGTAGGATTTTGTGCTGAACATAGCGCTATTGCCAGCATGGTAACCAATCAGGAATATAATATAAAAAAAATTGTGGCTGTTCTTGGTAATGGGACAATTTTACCCCCTTGTGGAAGATGCAGAGAACTAATGTATCAAATCAATGACAAAAACTTAGACGCAAAGATAATCATTGAAAAAAATAAAATAGTCAAACTTAGTGATTTGCTTCCTGAGATTTGGCAAAAGAAAATTCATTAAATTTATAAACATATAGATATTCCCAATTTTAAAATGGGGGCAGAGGAAAAGCTTGATAAAATATCTTCTTCTTATTTTAAAACTGACTATTACGAAGACAAGGAAACAGAAAACAATAACCTGAAACAAACTGTTTCTTACCTGAAAGAAGAACTGGAAAGACTGAAGAAGCCGGCATTAATGGTTGGCGAGGTTCTCAGGGTTTATGACAGGCAGGCAGTGATAAGGATACCCAACGGCAACAGGTTTTATGTCAACATATCAGAAGACATAAAAGGCCTGATGATGGGGGAGAATGTCTTATTGGAGCAGAAAAACCTCAATATTATTGACAGGATAGACACTCCTGATGACCTTGATGTTGAAAAATTTGTGATTATTGAAAAACCCAAAATAACATGGAAAGAGATAGGGGGCCTTGACAGCCAGATTAATGAAATAAAAGAGGTTATTGAGCTGCCTTTGTTAAAGCCCGACAGTTTCAGGAAAGTTGGGATAACGCCTCCGAAAGGATTATTATTATATGGTGTACCAGGAACCGGAAAAACATTACTGGCCAAGGCTGTAGCCAACAGCACAAACAGCACTTTTATCGAAATTGTAGGCTCAGAATTAGTCCAGAAATTCATTGGGGAAGGGGCAAAACTGGTAAAGAGCATTTTCGAGCTTGCTAAAAAAGAAGCCCCGTCAATCATATTTATAGATGAACTGGATGCAATTGCATCCATGAGAATGGAAACAGGAACATCCGGCGAAAGGGAGGTTCAGAGAACATTCATGCAGCTTCTGGCTGAACTTGACGGCTTTAAGCCATTGGAAAACGTTAAAGTAATAGGATGCACAAACCGCTGTGACATCCTTGACCCCGCGGTAGTGAGGCCGGGAAGGTTAGACAGGCTGATAGAAGTGCCTCTTCCTGACAAAAAAGGCATAGATGAGATATTCAACATACACACAAGAAAGATGAATCTCGGGAAAATAAACAGGGAAAAAATCTATAAAGAAATGGAAAACTTCTCAGGGGCTGAGATAAAGGCAGTATGTACTGAGTCAGGCTATTTTGCAATAAGAAACAATAAAATTAAAATAACAGAGGAGTATATTCTTAAGGCTATAAAAAAGATTAAAGAAGAAGAGGAAGAAAACCACTGCATGTTTGGTTAAATAATTTAAAAAAAAATAATGGCTTATTCTGATGTTATATCCTCATCTAAACAAATCAGATATACATAGAATTTCCATCTATAAACTGAATCTATAAAAAAAGAGAAGTTATTTACTCAACTTTTTTTACTTTTTGTGCTTGCAATCCTTTTTCAGTTTCTTCGGCTTCGAATTCTACTTCATCATCTTCATTCAGGGAAGCATCCTGAGGCACCTGTGAAATGTGCACAAAATACTCCTTTTCATCTTCTCCCTTTATGAAACCGAATCCTTTTCTGGGATTGAACCATTTTACTGTTCCTTTCATTTTTTCCTCCGATTTAATAAAGAAGCATATTACTTCTTTATACTACCATTTTAAAACAACTTGTTTATAAATATTTTGGTTATTGGAGTTTTCTCCAACAAATAAAAAATAAATCCAATAAATATTTAAATAATAAACTAATAAAAATATTTATGGATCCTATTGTGATTGGAAGGAATAAAAAAGACCTTGAGGAATTCGGGACAAAAGGCACTGTTTTTCTGGGAAAACACTATATACAGATGCATCAAAATGTTTCCTTAAGCAATGAGGTTCTTCTTGATGTCATAAGGAGCCATGTAATCTTTGTATGCGGAAAAAGGGGCTCAGGAAAGTCATACACAATGGGAGTTATTGCAGAGGGAATGAGTAATTTGCCTGCTGAAATAAAGCAGAATGTTTCTGTTGTTTTCCTTGATACTATGGGGGTATACTGGACAATGAAATACCCTAATAAGAAAGACAAGGAACTATTGAGGGAATGGAAGCTTAAGGCAGAAGCATTGGATGTGAAGATATTCACTCCTGTAGGATATTATGATGAGTTTAAGAAAAAAGGGATACCGACAGATGCGCCTTTTTCAATAAGGCCTTCAGAACTTGACATTTCTGACTGGTGCATGACTTTTGACGTAAAAACAACCGAGCCTGTCGGTGTTTTAATAGGAAAAATAATCCATGGGCTTAAGGAAAAAAGAGAAGAATTCAGCATACAGGATATAATAAAAGAGATTGGGAATGAGACTGAATTCGGGAATGATGAAAAGAACGCTGCAAAAAACTTGTTTGTAAACACCGACTCATGGGGGGTCTTTGAGAAAGAAGGAACTCCTTTAAAGGACTTGGTTAAAGGAGGGCAGGTCACAGTGCTGGATATGAGCTGTTATGCCACTGTCCCAAACTCATGGAACATAAAGAACATGGTTGCAGGAATAATAAGCGAAAAACTGTTCATAGAAAGGATGATTGCAAGGAAAAACGAGGAATTTGACCATGTTTACCAGGCTGTAAATTATTTCAGAGAGGATAAAAAACAGGAGCAGAAGTTCCCGATGGTTTGGTTAGTGCTGGATGAGGCGCATGAGTTTCTGCCTAATGAGGGAAAAACTCTTGCCACAGAGCCTTTGATTACAATATTAAGGGAAGGAAGGCAGCCGGGGATAAGCCTCATATTGGCTTCGCAGCAGCCAGGCAAGATACACACAGATGTTATGACTCAGTCTGATACAGTAATAGCACATAGGATTACAGCAAAGGTTGATGTTGATGCTTTGGGCTCCCTGATGCAGACTTACCTGAGAAAGGGGCTTACTGATGAATTAGATAATTTACCGAGAACAAAAGGAGCAGCCATTATCTTTGACGACACCAATGAAAAGATGTATCCCATACAGGTAAGGCCGAGGTTCACATGGCACGGGGGACAGGCGCCGAGCGCATACCAGAAAGAAGAGGATAAATTCGAGTTATAGAAAAAACCTGTAAATTCTCCATTAATTCCGGCATAATCTTTTTAAACCATTATCCATTTCTATTATTAAAATGGCATTCAGCAAAACATTTCCTAAAGAGGTTGAAGGAAGCAATTACCCAAGATGGGAAGAAGTTTTCTTAACTGAAGAAGAGGAGAAAGAAGAAGAAAAGAAATGCAGGGAAGAGAATATAAAATTAATGAAGGAATGCATAAAAGACGCAGAAGTTATATTTAAGGAAGAAGGGCTGAAGAATTTCCAGTCAGACATCATACACACAGCAATATCTTTGTTTGAAAAAAGAGCTTCCCACCAGGTTTACTGGAAGGAAAGAAAGGCCAAGGAAAAATTCGATAAAACCAGGAAATGATTATTTATTCAGATATTTATTCCTGAGTAATATACATAATTCTTTAATTTCTTTTTTTGCTTTGATTGTGTTTTTCATGGAGATGGTTTTCCCATAATAATTTACCTCATTCCTCATTCTCCTGTATTTATCAAATAAGTCTGCTGTTTTATATTCTTGTTTATCATTTAAATAATAAGTGAATGCCTCATGAGAATAAACCTTATAGCCTTCTATTAAACAAATTGCCTCAAGGATTTGCCTTAAAGATTCATAGAGCATAGAGAAAATAATGGATGAATTTTTATCATCAATTTTTATTTTGTTTAAGCTTTCTAAACTATTTTAGGACATTTTAACCAGTGCTTTTGCCTTTTGCCTGTCTTTTTCTCCTTCTATTGCTTTTCCCTCTTTTATGAAACTTCTGAAGTTCACTAAAAACCTCCAAATATCCTGCTAGTTTATAGCCGTTTAAAACATTATTTATTAGCTCAGGGCTTTTCTTTTGCAGTTTTTTAAACTCTTCTTGTGTATGCAGGAATAACTGTATTTCTGCATTTAATACTGACTCATATTTTTCAAGTTTGAGTTCTTTTTTTTCTGTGCATATTACAAACAAGTCAATATCACTGTCTTTGTGGTTTTCTGCTTTTGCATATGAGCCAAATAATATTATAATAGGATAGTTGAGCTTATCATTTAAAAATTCTATCACCTTACTTTCGTAAATCTTTCGAATATTATAGAATTGTTTTTTTAATTTGTACAAAGGATTTTTGGTATTTGCTTTTACTATAACCAAACCATTGTCTTTATTCTTGTTTTTTGTGATTAGATTGTTTTCAGAAAGTTTGTCTGTAATATTTATTATTGTATTTGGATGCAATCCTGTTAATCTGGCTAATAATCTTATATGAAACTCTTTATTAGATTCTTCAAATAAAACCTTAAGTACTTTTTCCTCATTGTATAAATTATTATACATTTGTATAACTTATTATACTGTTATTTATATACTTTTTGGTTTGAACAAAGTGAAAACCAGAAATCTAAGAAAGAGTGTAACGAGTGACTATGTTTTTTGGTTTTGTGTTGTAAAAAAGAAGAAAGTTATAATTCCCCGATTATCCTGTTGATTTCTTTCGTAGATATTTCATAAGGAAAATTCATTTCAACTTTTTCTGCCAGCTTTTTTCTTAATTTATATGTATCTGCGTTTTTAGCATAAGCAAGCCATCCTTCCATATAATCATATATTGCATCATAATCTATATTATTTTTATCATATTCTCTTTTTAATGCATTGAATTTGTTTTTCATCTTTTTTATATTTGATTTCTTTAGAAGCTTGTGATAATAAAATATTCTGAAGCCAAGAAAGGTTAATCTGCTTCCGATTGGGATTATTCTGGATTTATCTGGATGAAGCTCTATCTCTAGTTTTTGTTTTAAGAAATTGTTGATATTTTCTTTGTGTTTTTTCAATCTTTTTTTATCAGAGTCCAGAATAACAAAATCATCAACATACCTGATGTAATATTTTGCTTTTAGTTTATGCTTTACAAAGTGGTCTAATTGGTTTAAATAAATATTTGCAAAAAACTGGGAAGTTAAATTGCCTAAAGCCATTCCTTTGTTTTTCACATTTCCTTTGTAGTTATTTACTATTTTATTTATAAGCCAAATAACTTTTTTATCATTAATTTTTTTATTTATTATTTCCAATAAAATTTTATAGTCAACTGATTCAAAATATTTTTTAATGTCTGCTTTAAGTATGTGGCATGAAAATGTATTGTTTTTGCTGGCTTTTCTCTTGAAATAATCAAATCTTTCTACAGCTTTTAGAGTTCCTTTGCCTTTTCTGTTAGCATATGAATCATAAATAAATGACTTGTCAAAAATAGGCTCAATAATATTGCACAATGCATGATGCACAACTCTGTCGCGGAAATGAGACTTTGATATTTTTCTTGTTTTTGGGTCTTTTATTATAAACTTTTTTAAAGGTGCAGGATGATAATTTTTACATAATAATTCTTTTTGAAGATTTAACAAGTTTTGTTTAGTATTTTTCTTAAATTTAATAACATAGAACTTTTTGCTCTTTCCTTTTGAAGCTTTCCTGAACGCCAATTCAAGATTTTTATAAGAACAAATTTTAGGATAAAGATTATTATGGGTTTTCATTTTAAATTATGCCCTAGCACTTCTGGAATATTCGACCGTTATCGTTCGAATTAGCAAGATTCCTGTTCCTGGCGTTCAGGTTAAGATTCCTGTTACGATACAGCACACAAGTTAGTTTATCTATATTCATTTATCCACTATGGCTTTAATGTTCACAAAAGAGCTTCCCACACATCTTTTATAATTACTAATTATCGCCATTGTATTTTATTAACAGCAAAGCTGTATTATAGATAAGCGTGTAGCCCAGATATTATCATTCATTGGTTTTCCCCGGAAAGAAAAACCTCCAAACAATAGGCTAGGACTATTTAGTTAGAAGAAATATATTTTAATCTTTTTCGGTATAAGTTTATAATATAATTACTTTTTATTAAGAAATTTATGAAAAATGATTAAAAATACTTAATTTTACGGCGTGCGCCCCTGCGGGGCAAAATTTACCCGACCGTCATCGCCCGAATAAGCAAGATCCCAGCCCCTGGCGTCCAGGCCAAGATTCCCGTAACGATACAGCACACGTAAACCAATATTTTTTGTTTCATCTGGCATATATAAGGTTCTACTGCCTTTCTCCAATTGATTAAGCAATGG
>JAFGLI010000020.1 GCA_016928115.1 Candidatus Woesearchaeota archaeon
TAATTAGTATTTAAATATAATGTCATGAGGAGAGAAAATAAACAAGATAATAACCACAATCTTTTTAAACCTAAATTAAAATAACTTATAAAATGGCAAATAATTCGATATTTCCGCAATGCCCTAAGTGCAGTGAAGGTGTATTAGTTCCTTTTTCTTTTAAGACAGATGTTTTTGAAAAATGGAAATGCACTCACTGCGGTTTTGTTCTAGAAAAGAGGTAAAATAAACAATAAATATTTTTCTTTTTTATTCGCCGAAGGCGAACCTTTATTTCCGTTAACGCTTTGCGCGTAGCGGAAAGGGTTATGTGAGGGATGGGATTCAAACGAAGTTTTTGAGAAAAATACTAAAAAATCCCTTTGGATTTTTTGTATCACTTCGTGACTTCACTAAAACCAAGGGTTTCCTCCTTTCAGTCGTCAAGCCCTTTTTGTTAAGGGTTTATCCGAAGGATACAACCCTTTTATTTTGATTGAACTTTTCTAAAAGTTCATGCGAGGGATGGGATTCGAACCCACGGACCCACTAAGGGACAGGATATCTTATATTGCAGGTAAACAATATATATTTATCTTAAGTCCTGCGCGTTTGACCAGACTTTGCTACCCTCGCATTGGGTTTTTTGAACATGAACACCTTATTAAAAGCCTCTGGCGAGAATTGAACTCGCGACCTTTACCTTTTAGGATATTCTCTTATAAAAAGATAATATACCAAGGTAACGCTATACCACTAAGCCACAGAGGCAGCTATTTTTAGGAATTAAGTTATTGTTTTTAAATCTTATTATTATATCAATAAACAAAAACATTTTTATACATAACTTTTTTCTTTTTCAATAATGAAAACAAAGGAAGAATGTGAGAAAAAAATAAAAAACCTGACTAAAAAAGACAGGGTATTTTTCACAAAAAGAGGGAATCACTCCATAAAACTGGTTTTGAAATTAATGAAAGAACTAAATAAAAATACTGTTTTAATCCAGGACCAGGGAGGATGGCTGACATATGAGCAGTTTATAAAAAAGTTCAATCTCAACATAATGAAGTTAAGAACAGATTTGGGCATTGTTGACATAAATGAACTAGATAATTTTAGGGATTCTGTTTTGCTCATAAACTCAATGCCTGCTTATGCTTTTCTGCAGAATATGGAAAAAATAACTGAAAACTGCAAAAAAAACAACATTATTCTGATAAATGATGCCTCGGGCTCAATAGGAAAAAAAGAAGCTTATTATGGGGATATTGTTTTCGGAAGTTTCGGGGAATGGAAGCCTGTTGAAATGAAAAAAGGAGGCTTTATTGCAACTTCCAATAGAAATTATTATGATTACTTTGAAAAGGAAAAAACTGATTTTAGCGGGGATTTTTATAAAGAATTATTAAAAGAATTAAATGAGTTAAATGAAAAATTAAATTACTGGGAAAAAATCAGGGAAAAAATAAAAGAAGATTTAGAAAATTGTGATATTTTAAAATCAAACCATAATGGGATAAACCTAATCGTAAGATTTAATAATGAAAAAGAAAAAGATAAAATAATGGGATACTGCAACAAAAATAATTATCCTTATACATTATGCCCGAGATACATACGGGTTAATGAAAATGCAGTCTCAATTGAGATAAAAAGATTAAGAGGGTGATATCATGTCTTTAAAAGAACCAACAAATATGAATGAGTTATTGTATTTCACAAGAAGAACAATTGATGAAAAAGGAAAAATTATGGCCTGGGTTTTTAAAAAACAATGCCCTGAATGCAAAAAGGGGACAATGGAAAAGCCCACAGATGATAAGGGCAAAACAAAGATAAGGGCAAAGGAATATGTATGCCCTGAATGCAATCATAAAGAAACATCAGATGAGCTTGAGGATTCTGTAAAACTAAATATAAAATATACCTGTCCTTTTTGTGGTTTTGAAGGGGAAACTCAGATTCCATATAAAAGAAAAAGCTACAAAGGAACAAAAGCATTTGTTTTTTTATGTGAAAAATGTAATGAGAAAATACCCATTACTAAAAAGATGAAAAGAATGAAGAAAAAATAAATGAAAAAATTAATTGAAAAAATACAAAAGATAAGAGATTCTGAAGTTGAAAAAACAATAAATAAAAGAATAAAATATTTTAAGAGCCTGAATAAAAAAAACAACAAAGAATGGTTTTCTGAATTGTGTTTTTGTATTTTAACTGCTAATTCAAAGGCTGAGACTGCATTAAATATTCAGAATGAAATTGGTTCTGAAGGTTTCCTTGATTTTTCTAAAGAAAAACTGGCTAAGATTATTAAGAGGAATAAACACAGATTTCATAATAATAAAGCTGAATTTATTATAAAAGCAAGAAGGTTTTCAGATATTAAAGAAATAGTGAAAAAACAAAAAGATGCATTTGAATCCAGGGAATTTATTGTAAAAAACATAAAAGGCTTGGGCTATAAGGAAAGCTCCCATTTTCTGAGAAATGTAGGTTATTTTGAACTGGCTATTTTAGACAGGCATATTATTCGAGTTCTAATGAAAAATAATATTATCAGTAAAATACCTGAATGCATAACACCTAAATGTTATCTGGATTTTGAAAATAAATTCTTTAATTTGAGTAAAAAAGTTGCTCTAAAACCAGGAATACTGGACTTATATCTATGGTATATGGAAACAGGAACGGTTCTGAAATAGGTTTTTATTAGAAAGATTTATTAATTTCTCTTTTTTACTATTCTTGGGGGGATAATTATAATAAAGGAAATAACTTTAAAAAAAGTAAGAGGAGAACTGGCAAGATTGGAGGATACAATTATTATTTCTCTGTTTGAAAGGATACAATATAAAAGAAATAAAAAGATTTATGTTCCTGGAGCCATATATATCCCTGACTTTGATGGCAGTTTTCTGGATTTTTTATTCAAGGGAACAGAAGAGCTTCATGCAAAAGCCGGAAGATATATAGATCCAGAAGAGAGCCCTTTTTATATAGAAAATATAGAACCTATAATCCAGAGAAGAAAACATAATTTAATAGATATAGAGCCAAAAATAAATATTAACGAAAAGATAATGAGGGCCTATTTGAAATGGATACCCTCCCTTTGCAAAAGAGGTGATGATAATGAATACGGTTCTGCTGCTCTTGCCGATATAATTTGTTTACAATCAATAGTTAAAAGAATTGAAAAAGGGAAAAAAGTAGCAGAGCTTAAATTCAGGGAAGAACGAGAAGAATATACACATCTCATAATAAATAATAATGATGAAGGATTAATGGAAAAACTAACTAACAAAAAAAAGGAAAGAGAAGTTCTGGATAGAGTAAAACAAAAAGGAGAAAGATATAATGTAGATTCTTTTTTTATAGGGGACATCTACGAAAAGGAAATTATTCCTTTAACCAAAGAAGTGGAATTAAAGTATCTGAAAGCTAAAAGAAGTTCCTTATTGTAATTTTATTTTCTTTGAAAATCTTCCAATTTATTATTATTTCTATAAAATATTTTCAATTTTATCGTCGAAATTTCGAATTTTTCCACTAAAGGCTTATTAAAAACAAAATTCTGAATAACACTAAAATGAACAAAGATGAATTCAGTGAATCAGGCCGGAATTTTATAAAAGAGATGGATTATCTTATGGATAAGTTAATAGAAGAAAACAAAGAAGGCTTATTTGATGAATATCTTGAAACACTGGAAAACACCTCACTGGATGAGATGCTTGATAATCTCATAGAAGGAGAAGAAAATATTATCCGGGAAGCATATAAGAAAATAAACGAATACAAAGATGTGCCTGAATGGTTTGATGAAAATGAAAAAACACTTGATTTTAAAGAAGCTGAAAACAATTATTTCAGACTCAATAGACTTCTTGAGGAAAAAAAATGTGATGTAGAAAGTGAGCTGGAAGAAAAAATAGATGAAATAAGGGACGAATTTGAAGAAAATCCAGACATAATTGACCTTGATATTCTAAAAAATTATAAAGAAAGGATAAAGGAGATAAGGGATTTCTCAGCAGATATGAATCTTGATTCAATAAAGACAAGAACGGATGAATTATTTAATTTAATAGATGAAAAGACCCAAAATATAAGAGAAAGAATCTATGATTTTGTAAATAAAAAAATTGAAGAAGCAGAAGAAGATGAAAGAAGAAAAAATGAGCTTTATGATAAAAAAAGAGAATTAGAAAAAAGATTCCATAATATAGATAAAAGTAATATTAAATACACCCAAGAATTAGGAAATATAGGGGATGAAGCAGCAAATCTGATAAACAGGATAAATCTCCTTGAGAAAAAAGAAGAGTTAAATGAAGAAGAACTGAGCAAACTTGAAGAGCTCAAATACTTCAAAAACCATGTTGACGAATCTTTAGAAGATATGCAGAAATATATTGATGATGAAAGAAAGCCAATAAAAAGATTCTTTAAAAAAGCAATAGTGGGGATAGGAATTGCCACCATAATTCTGAGAATGGGTATGTTATACAGCTATCATAAAGAGCATAATAACCACGATAACCCCAACGACAAAACAAGCCAGATTCAAATCTATAAAACCAGGGATTATTACCATATCATCAAGAAAAATGAGACATTATGGCAGATAAAAAAAGATTACACCACAGCAGGTTCCTATGATGAAATCCTGAAAAACAACCCTGAAATCAATAACCCCGACCTTATTTATGCCGGACACATATTGAGAATTCCAAAAAATATTGTCAAAAATAATTCTGACTTGAATATATACAAAAAATATGCTGATGAAACCCTGAAAATCAGGAAGAACCAAAGCCTGGAAGAAGCATTGGCAGAAAAATACGGGGAAGTGGAAAAAGAGTATGTGCGGGATGTAAAATTATTCAATGAAAAGATGGGTATTGAAACAAAAAGGAATCCAAAAGAATATTGTGTTTATCTTCCTCTTACAGAAAATGTTCTTGATGACATGAATATAATCCGGGGAGAATAATTATTTAAATTATTTTTGTATAAATATGTGTAAAAATGAACTATTATAAAAACCTGATAAGAAAAACAAATGGATTATTCCTTATACTAAGCTTGTTTTTTCCACTAAAAACGCAGGATAATGCAAAAAGCTATTTTATTTATAATGATAAAAATGAATTTGAAAAAGAAAACACACATAAAGACATCTGGAAAAACCTTCTTGAGAAAAGAATTTCTGCTGAAGGAAACTTGCCGATAATAATGTATCATGGAATAACAGACAAAAGAAACAAGACAAACAGATTCACTATACACTATGAAACATTTGAAAAAGAGCTTGAAACATTATATAAAAACAACTTCAGGCTTATTTCTTTTGAGGAATGGGCTGAAAAAGATTTCGAAAACCTGAAAGAAGGTCAAAAGCCGTTTATTATGACTTTTGATGATGCAAGCCCGGGACAATTTTTATATGATGACAGCAAAAAAACAGATTCAACTTCTGCAGTCGAAATAATTGAAAGATTCTTTGAAAAACACCCTGATTTCGGCAACAAGGAAGGAATAATCTTTTTCATAGACAGAGCAGGAGGAGTTCCTTTCGGCCAGGAAAAATACGTTAAGGAAAAACTGGAATTCCTTGTTAAAAATGGTTACAGCCTTGGGAACCACAGCTACAGCCACCCTGATTTTAAAAACCTGAATGAAAAACAGGCTGAAGAAGAGATTAAAAAATTAGAGGAATACATACATGAATTTTTACCTTACTATAATATAAACAAGTATTTTGCATATCCTTTCGGCAGCATTCCTCCCGATAAAATAAAAGCTAAGGTGAATGAATTATGCAAATACATCTTTCATGCATGGGGCGGGCTGGAGAAAAACCGATGCTATGATAACAAAACAAATAAAGCAATCCACAGGATAGAAATAACAGGCAATAAAACACTGGAAAAAAGGGTTGTTTACAGAAAAAAAACAGCGGTTTTAACAGAAGAATATA
This sequence comes from Candidatus Woesearchaeota archaeon, assembly GCA_016928115.1. GTDB lineage: Archaea > Nanobdellota > Nanobdellia > Woesearchaeales > UBA9642 > JAFGLI01. The sequence goes on from JAFGLI010000020.1 coordinate 5,969, forward strand.
AATTAAAAGATAATATTAATGAAATAAACATATTTCCCGAGAGCCCGGCTGTGGATGTAGTCGGCTTATTCTGTAAAAATAAAGATAGTTTTCCAAATATTCCGGAGTTAAAAAAATGGGATTAATTAAAAAAATAAAAAACATCCGCAATTCCATAAAAAAAGGATTTGATTATTTTATCAATCCTAAGGATTTAAAACCAGCTTATGCCTATTGCTATAATAACAGAAATTATTGTGATAATTACATAGACTGGGGCTTATGTGAAAAAATAAAGAATATTGAGAATAATATTGAGAAAAAAAGAAATAAACTATGGGAAGAAAAAGAAAAAAAATATATGAAAGAGATTAAAACTGATATTGAGAATTTAATTCTTAATAAAACTAACAAATTTGAGCCAATGGTTCTGGAAAAAAAGGTTAATATTCTTGTCAGAACTGCACTTAAAGACAAAAACAGAATAAGGGAATATGCTGAAAAAAGAGGAGATTATCTGGGAACAAGAATATATCCTGATGATAAAAAAAGGAACCAGAAAACATTAGAGCAAAACAGCTTATTGTATTTTTACAAACAAAGCCCAAACATTAAAGGAAATGAAAGGGATTTTTACAGGGAATGCAGGAATATTGTTAAATACCTAAGAAAAAACCCGAAAACCGCTGCAGGAAATATTCTTAAAAATTCTAATCTTGAAAAACTGATAAATGAAGGCCTGGAAGCAGAAACCATAGTCAAAAAATCTATTGAGGAATATGTAAAAAGAAAAAAGAGCAGTTTATTCAGAAAGGAATATTATATAAAGCAATACAGGAATGATTTGGCATCTGATGAAATGAAAGAAGAGATGGTGGAAATGTACAGAAACTCGGGCAAGACATTAAAAGAGATTTCAAAAGAGCTTACAAGAAAATACAGCATTCACATATCTGCATCAACAATAAGCAAATACTCAAGAAAAAAACTGAAAGTTAAAAACAGGAAGGAAGCGAAAAATACATAAAACGCTTCAATTTTTGTCTTTAATATATTTTTTATGAGAATACATATTTTTTTCAGCTTCCCTAATTAAACTATCCACACTAATTTCATCATCTGAATAAGGGTTAAATTCTGCCCATCCAACTGCAAAAGGGTTTTTTACCCCCAAGTCAACACGCTTATTTAATTTTTTTATATAAGATATTCCTCTAGATACAAATCTTTCAAGTATTTTAGTTAAATCCTCCTTTCTAATATCATATAGAATCATTAGAAACTCATCACCCCCATATCTTCCGATACAATCACTCTTGGTTCCATCTTCAGATATAGTTTTTCTTATACAACCCCTTAAAATATCTGCAGTATCTTTTAAGATTTCATTTCCTTTAAGATGACCAAGGGTATCATTTATCTTTTTAAAATGATTTATATCTATAAATAAAACATAAAAACGATCCTTTTCTTCAGATGCTATGTCGAAGTCCTTAGATAAAATATTTTCTATTTCCACCTGATTGTATAGTTGTGTCAAAGGATCTCTCCTGGTTTCCTCATGCACCAATTCATAATTAGAATTACAAAACTCTCGGATTTTATCTTTATCATTAATTAGTTCTTCTAATCCTTCAGAAAAACCTTCAGGACCCAAAATATTGTCTTTATTAAACTTTTTTATCATTTTTAATCTCCATATAATCTAATATTCTCCACACCAATTATTAAATTAGAAAAATTAAGGACTATTTAAAAGTAACGATTTAAATATGATATAAATAATATTAAACAGGTATACAAATGAATATATTATCTTAAAAATAAACCAAAAGATTTAAAAATGGAAAACACCATAATATATGTTCACAGAAGATGGGATCGGATCTTTTTTAGATCTGTTTGTATGATATGTAAGAAAGCAGGGATAGGTATTTAACATAATAATTCAATGAACCCTGCTAAAAAAGGGGGTTTTTGGGTAAAAGGTTTCATACCGCAATATAAGATAATGGCATCTATACAACATCAGATAAGCAAAATGGCAAAAATAACCAAGAAAGAAAACAACAAAAAAGAAATGGGTAGCTTGAAGACTATAAAAAAGAAATTGCCTGAACCAAGAAGAGGCCAGGTCGAAGAAAAAAGAATGAGCATGAAAGTCAACAAGACTGACTTGAGGTTTGTAGTAAAAGAAATGGTCGGGGAAATGGCCATACCAATAATAGAAAGATTATACGGCAAAAGAGATGTTTCTGAGTTTGTTGTTGCAAATGAATGCAACATGGAGATACATGAGGCAAGAAACATTCTATATAAAATGAATGAAAACAACATTATCACCTTCTTCAGAAAAAAAGACAAAATTAAAGGCTGGTATATATGCTACTGGACAATAAACCAAAATATTATTTCTTATCTCAAAAAAAGAATAAAAGAGCAGAAACTTGAAAAGCTTAAGCAGAGGCTGAAAAAAGAAGAAAACGGAAACCAATTCTATATGTGCAAGCATGTTTGTATAAGAATGGAATTTGACGAAGCCATGGAATTCAACTTTAAATGCCCTGAATGCGGGGAGCTAATGCATCCCCAAGACAACAAGCCAACAATTAGTTTCTTAAAGAAAAGAATAAGAGAGATGGAAAAAGAGAAGAAAGCAATGGAAATTTAATCCAAATTATTAAAAACCAAAACCTTTTTTTATTCTGTGCTTGAACTTTTCTTTTTTCAGAAAATTCTCAAGTTGTTTTTCAATTTCTGCTGAATTCTCAAACTGTTTTTCTTTTTCACGGAAGTTTTTATTATGATGGTAACTTCTCCCGTTTTTATTATAAAACTTTATTTTTTTATGCAATAATTCATGATACATAACATAATCCAGAAGATTGAGATTGTTTTTCAGCACTTTTGTTATCACTATTGTGTCTGTTGAGTATTTATAAGAGCCCAGGATATTAAAGCTGTGGTTTCCCCATTTCAGGTTGGGAATACTAATCAAACCATTAAAATATTTATCATTAACCCTATCAAATGACTCCCTTAATAAAGGATCAATATCCTGATTTTTCCTGGCAAACTCAGACATATTTCTTATAAAATTATTATATAAATCCATGTTATGGGTTGTTTTTCTAGAATTATATAGTTTAAGCATTAATTCCTGTATCAGGCCAATAACTATATTCTCATTGATTTTTTTCCATTTTTTGCTTAAAGAAAAAACAATTTCATGTGAATTATATTTCACATTGGCATTATAATCAGAAAAACTGCCTGAATATTTTAATTTCATAACTCTTTTTTCCTCTTTATCGGGAAATATCTTATTGAATGCTTTTTCAGCCAGATTCATATTATTTTTTTTATTTAATCCTATAAATAATTATTGATAAAATTTAAAAATAAGCTGTTTTTTAATCAAACTTATTATGAAAGATATAATAATATTCGACTATGATGGGGTTATTGCGGATTCTTTTGATGTTGTTCTGGAAATATTCAACAGCATCTGTGAAAAATATGGCATTAATAAGCAAGAAAAACATGAACTTAGAGAGATGTATAAACAAAATTTCTTTGAGAGTATGAAACAAAAAGGAATGAAAGAAGAAAATATGAATGAATTTGACAGGGACTACAAAAAAACAGCTAAGATTAAAGAACATAAAATAATATTGTTTGATGGAATAAAAGAAATAATAAATAAATTATCTGAAAAATATAATCTGTTCATAGTAACCTCTAATTTTAAAAAAATTGTGAAAAACGATTTAAAAAGATTTAATATTAATGTTATTAAAGACGTAATCGGAGGAGATGAAGAGCAGAGCAAAACCAAAAAGATTAAATCAATAAAAGAAAAATACAAAAATTCTAAAACATACTTTATTACTGATACAATAGGAGATATAAAAGAAAGTAAAAAAGCGGATGTTTTTACTATTGCTGTTTCATGGGGTTACCATAATAAAGAAATGTTGAAAAAAGAAAATCCTGATTTTATTGTTAATTCTCCTGAAGAATTGTTAAAATTATTCAATTAATAATCCTGCATCTTATACCTTAATATTGCTCCGACTTTGCCCATCTCAGTTAATTGCTTGCCTGAGTCTGTTTCATTTGAGATAATCTCTATTTTTGTATTGACTTTCTTTGCCTCTTCCTCAAAACTATCTATAATTTCATCATCCAGGGTTTCGCTTAAAAGCAGAATATCCACAGCACCGAATTTCAGCTTTTCCATTGATTCATCAATACCATAAGCAACCATATCAGGGACTTTTGCCAGGGTGTCAAAGAATTTCCTAAGCAATTTCTCCTCCTGCACAATCTCATGGTCCGAAAGCACATCCTCACTCTTTTCCAATAATTCCTTTAAACCAAAATCTCCTGTGTAGCCAAGGTCCTTTACTGCGATTATCTTGTTCTTTAATTCTGTGTGTATGTAATCCATGAACTCTTCTTTTGTGGGTCCGGGGCCACCTAAAAGAATGCCTTTTAATTGCTTTTTTCCAAGAAATTCATCCTTCATATAATCTGCTATTTTCTTATAGAACTCTTTTGCAGCAAGTTCCCTGTTCCTTGCAAAACGGGCAGCCGACTGTCCTCCTGCTTTAAACTTTCCAGGAACATTTGAGGTTTTTGATATCACAGGTATGATTATCTTTCCCTTCAGATAGGCTATATTGCCCTCTCTCCTGTCTATAACAACCATGCCGTAAATATCTTCTGTTTCAGTTATCTGCCTCAATGGCTCTAATACAAAAGTCTTGTCGCATCGATATAACCTTTGGTTTATGGGCACAGGAGGCTCTACAGACCAGACCTGAAAATCATTCCTATTGTCTTTTTCAGAAACATTTCCTGAAAAAGCAGCTAAGCCATTATTGGGTGTTTTCTTAAATAGTTTTAAATGCTGAATCAATCTTTCCAGAGAAGATATGACACTGTCTCTATTGGTTTTGCTTTTAATATTCTGTGCTGTGCCCTGCTCCTGCTGCAAATGGTTTATTATTTTATTCAAATCATAGCCCTGAGGAACATAAATTGAGACAAATTCTGTATGCCTGCCTCTATATTGGTCAAGCTTTTTTATGAATTTCCTCAGTTTAAACCTCTGTGAAGGCGTTATTTTCACAGGCTCTTTGTTTGTCATTGTAATTATATAGAATAATCTGGGGTTTTTAAAATTTGTTAAAATTACATAGATTATTTTTTAAATTTATAATTCAATCTTCCATTGCAGATTTTTTAGATAATTCATTTTTTATATATGGAATAAGAGAAGAAGTATAATGTTTTGAAGGAATTGTATTTTGTGCTACAGAAAAAAAGGACCGTATTCCTGTTACTCTTGTAAGTTCATTATACTTTCTGCTCATATCAAGTCTTCTTTCTTTATTATTTTCCTTTTTATCATATTTATCTATGGACTCTTTAAGTTTTCTTCTGAACTTTTTTTTGTCTTTGTCTTTTTCACTGATTTTCATTGCATTATATGCAGTATTTATACTGTCTATAAATAGGCCTTCATCATTGTAACCATCAATTACCTTATCATAAAAGAAAAGAGCAGTTTCTATATTACCATTTTCTTCAGAATACCATGCACAATATTCAACAAATAATGTAACTATAATATCTTCAAGATCTTTATCTTTACATTTTTTTGAAAAATAATTTAATAAATTTTTAGCCTCTTTTTTAGAACTATATTTTATCTGATAAAATAAAATAAAAGGCTTATTTTTTAAAATAAAAGTAAATCTATTTTTATTTTTCTTAAATATATTATTGAATTTTTCTTTTGCCTTTTCTTTTTTTCCACTAGATTCAAAAAATAATGCCTTATCCAA
>JAFGLI010000021.1 GCA_016928115.1 Candidatus Woesearchaeota archaeon
ATAATTAATAAAATATATATTAAAAACACAAAATATATAAAGGAGTAATTTTTTATGTGTGGTGGGGGTCAATTAATGACAAAGATAAAAGAAATCTTCAAAGTTTTTTTCAGGAATAAGCCGACCTTAATACTTATAAGATTGCTGGATTCTGAAAGTTCAAACAAAGAGGTTTATGCATCAAAGCTTGCAAAGTCCGTTGACTGCACATACAGCCATGTTGTAAAGGTTCTCAAGGAAATGGAAAAATCAAAACTTATTTCTTTTGACAAGCAGGGAAGGCTTAAAATCCTTACACTAACACCCAAAGGAAGGAATGTGGCAAAGCACATGAAAAAGATAGAGATGCTGCTTAAATAGTTCTTATTGTAATCTAAATCATGATTTTATCAAAAAGAATATTGTCTATATAATTTTATATTTTATTCTTCCCTTGGCTTCATAGTGGGAAAGAAGATGACATCTCTTATGGATTTTGAATCAGTCAATAACATAACCATCCTGTCTATGCCTATGCCAATACCTCCCAAAGGAGGCATTCCGTAATCAAGGGCCTTGCAGAATTCATTATCAACAGGATTGGCTTCCTCATCCCCTTGCTTTCTCCTTTTTTCCTGTCCCCTAAATAATCTTCTCTGTTCTATGGGGTCATTCAGCTCAGTATATGCATTAGCCATTTCCATACCGCACATAAAAGGCTCGAACCTTTCTATGGCCCCTTTCTTTTTCCTGTGGTCCTTACACAAAGGAGTTGTCTCTTTTGGATGGTCTATAATAAAAACGGGCTGTATGAGCTTTTCCTCAACAACCTTGAATAGCTCATTAATAAGGATTCCTTTTGTAACGTGCTCACCGACAGGAAGTTCAATGTTGTGTTTGATAAGCTCATTTTTTATATCCTTCTCAGTCATCTTTTCAACATCAAGATGGGCATATCTTTTTATGGCTTTCTGCATCGTCATCCTCTTCCAGGGCTTTGACAGGTTGATTGTTTTTCCCTGGTATTTGAACTTGGTTTTCCCCAGTATTTTTTTAGCCACATAAATAAACAGGTCCTCAAACATATCCATCATATCCTCGTAATCAGCATAAGCCTCATATGACTCCAGAAGGGTATATTCAGGATTATGTGTTATATCAATAGACTCGTTCCTGAAAACCTTCCCCATCTCAAAAATCCTTTCAAATCCCCCGATAATCAGTCTTTTCAGGTTAAGCTCTAATGATATCCTCATATAGATATCTTTCTTTAGGTCATGGTGAAATGTCTTAAAAGGCCTTGCTGCAGCCCCGCCGTATATGTTTTCAAGCACGGGAGTCTCAACTTCAAGATAGCCCCTGCTTTTATAAAATTCCCTTACTGCATCGATTATCCTAGTTCTTGTTTCAAAAACTTTTCTTGAGTCTGAATTCATAAGAAGGTCCAGATATCTCTGCCTGTATTTTAATTCCATATCCTTCAATCCGTGGTATTTCTCAGGCAATGGTCTCAGGCTTTTGGACAGTATTGTAAAATCCTTTACTTTTATGGTAAGTTCTTTTGTCTGTGTTTTAAAAATAGTGCCTTCTATACCTATAAAATCACCATTGTCAGCATATTTAAGCATCTTGTATTTTTCCTTGCCCAATATATCCTGGTTAAAATAAGCCTGTATCTTTCCTGTTGCATCCTTTATATCAAGGAATGTGGCCTTACCCATTCTCCTTAAGCCTATGATACGGCCTGCTGTCTTTTCCTTTTTTGTTGACTCTTTTTTTAATCCCTTATGCTTAGTTATTATCTCTGAGATTTTTTTAGTAATATTGAACTTATGAGGATATGGGTTTATGTTTTTAAGATAAAGGTTATTTAACTTTTCAACCCTTTCCCTAATTAAATCATTTTCTTTCAAAAGCTGTTTTTTTATGTTTTTTCTTGCCTGCTCCTCTTTTGAATCATTATTTTTTGCCATAGATTTAGTTAGAAATTGGTTTTATATAAATCTTTTTATTTTAATGCTCTGTGAAATCCTGGGCGTCTGTGCCGTGAATGTCATTGATTGTTTTTGACAATCATGGCATGGCCAGACGGAACTGACTTTGTTCGTATATGAAGTATACGGTTAAAGTCAGTGAAGTAGAACAGGATTTTACCAGAGCGGGTTTTAAACAAGAGAGTTAATCTGTAATCCTGAGTTTTCCCGTAATCTTGTCTATCTTCTTTTCATCATCCGGGCCTATGGAAACACAGGTAACTGTCCCGGGCTTTAAGACTGTTCTGCCGGCATCTTTTACCAAAGCTGTCTTTAATCCTGAATCCTTTGCTTCCTGAAGGTATTTATACAATTCATTTAAGTCTTTTACTTTAAGAACTACTTTTTTCATGCCTTGTTTTTTCCACCCATTTATTTTATCTTTTTCTGATTTTAATGAAGCATCCACAGAAGCATGGGCCACCTGCACAGCCATTTTGCCCTTAGGCAGTTTTAAATCCTCTCTTACCAAGATAACCTGTTTATATTCCATTTTTATTCAACTATTATGTGCTCTACTTTTATAATCTCATAAAGAACTTTTATTATGCTTCCAAAACATAAAAGGATTATAATCCAGTTTTCTGCTCCAGAATTAAATCCAAAACCAAAAGTGGGTCTGCCTCTTTGTAAATTCCAGAAACTTATGAAAAAAACAATTCCAAATATCAACAACAACACCAATAAACCTGAAATAAGCTTTTTTCTATATGATTCTATCATTTCAATACCCCACATAAATAAGTTATTTTAAGAATATATAAAATTATTGGTTTTGAACAGAAAAATTACCTTCTTGCTTTTTCCAGTTTTCCTGAAAGCAATGCCTCTAAAGACTGGTCATTTACTTTTATTATCTGCCACCTGACTCCGGGAATATCTCCTTTTGCTCTTCCCATCTTACCGCCGATGCACTCTATCATGACTTCATCATGCTCATCTATGAATTTTGACGCATTGTCTCCGGGAACAAATGCAGTAACCTGCTTTCCGTTCTTTATTAATTGTACTCTGACACATTTTCTCATAGCTGAGTTAGGCTGCTTTGCCTCTAATTGCACTTTTTCAAGAACTATGCCTGAAGCCTGGGAAGCCCCACCTAAAGGATCAGATTTGGCTTTGAGGTCTTTAGCCTTTCTTAGATACTTTTTATCATACCATCTAAACTGGTCTCTTCTTTTCTTAAGCTTTTTTGCAGCATTTAATCCATTTGGTTTATTACCCATTATCCACTAAAGAAAAAGGAGGGGTTTATAAATCTTATGGTTAGAAATATGTTTTAAGGTAAAGTTTTATTGGTAGAACAAAAACCTAATACATTATTGTTTTAGTTAGATGATGAGGGCTTTTTTTATTTCTTGATTCAGACCATAACTTATAATCAATATGGAGTGCATTAACATAATTATTATCTCTATATTGATTTATTTTATTCTCAAGCTCTTTTGATGCATGAATTGTTAAAGCTCTTAATTCAAGCTCTTCCTGGCTTCCGGCCCTGATTAATTTTTTGTTATCTACTTTTTCTGCTAATTCAGGTTTATATTTTAAAATCTCTAAATCCCTGAGTCCTTTTGGCAGACAATAATCCGCAAATACAGTAAGTTCCTCAATATCATTAACCTTGAATGTGCCTTGATTTCGAAACCTTCCATATAACATAGCAGGTCCTAATTGAGCCCTTTTATCAAATCTTACAAGTTTTCCTTTATATATTACTGAATCATTAAAAGAAGGGAATTCAGATGTTAATCTTTCAACCAGACCTTTGCCATTATTAAACAATCTGCAATTTGTATCTTCAACAAGATTATAAAAATGTCCAGAATATTTATTATTTAATATCCCCCCAACTTCATGAAAAATATCTAATCTGTCTTTAAGCAAAGGAATTTCAATATTTCCATTGAATATTTCTTTCATTTGTTTTTCAGAGATATTTTCTAAATATGCTCCATTTAATAAATCAATACTTTTATTGAGTGCTCTTTTCAGAGCAGCATACATGCCAAAAGCTCCTCTCCATTTCATACCTTCAAAGGTTGTAGAATATTTTTCAAATGTGTTAAAATCAGTATAAGCAAAGTTTATGGAATTCGCAAGTAAAATAAAATCTATTGTATTTTTATTGTTTTTCTCAGGAAAAACAGGAGCTTCCCATGAAGGTATTTTTAATTTCTCTTTGGCAAATCTCTTTGCAACTGAATCTAATTTTTCATAATTAATCTTAACATATTCAGAGTTTTCAACAACCAATTTTATTGTTTCTAATACTTTGTTTGCAGTCATTTTTTGATTATTTTTAATTCTTTAATTCTTTTAGGATGATGCTCCGGACAATATAAATCACCAGTCTTTTCTTCAGGAATTATATGGATAGAACAAAAATGTTTTTTACATTCAACACAATTATAAGGAGCAGGCCTATTGCATTTCTCAGTTAAATATTTCTCATCAGAACTATTTTTTTCTTTTTCCTGATATTTTAATATTAAGTGTTCACAATATTTTATATTTTTTTCTAAGGGCATGTTTTAATCCTGCTTTAACAGGGGCATTATTTTATCCCCCTCCTTAGGCCAATACTTACCAGTTTTATTACCATAAAGTCCTACTTCTGCCTCAGTTTGGTGTTCAATGATTTCATCAGGCATATCTTCATAATTCGTTCCAAATTCCTTGTTTATCATGTCTATGAAAAGTAAACACTCTGTTCCCTTATCTCTGTTCCCAAACATTATATTATGTCGAGCCCATAATTGCCTCTTCCAAATAATATTATTCAAAGACTCTTCAAGCTCAGAAACAGGTATTTTTCTATTATTAAAATCATTAATATATTTTCCATTAATCTTCTCAATTGGCATTTATATTACCCCCTTTAATTTATATCTTAAGAAAAACAGAATAAACTATTTAAATTTTTCTACTTTGAAGAAGTTATATTTTCAGAAATATTTATATATAAAAATAGTTTTCCATTAATTCAGGGTAAAAAATGACAAAAGACCTTAAAGTGAATTTTCTCGGAACAGAACTTATCAATCCTTTTGTGCTTGCTTCAGCACCTCCAACTAAGGATTATGAAACTATAAAAAAGGCTTTTGAGGCCGGCTGGGCGGGTGCAGTGACAAAGAGCGTTGTATCAAGCCCTCTGAAAGATAAACAACCGAGGATAGGACATATTAAATATAAAGGTAAAGTTTTGGCTTCACAAAATTATGAAATGGGCTCTGTTTATACTCCTGAGCAATGGGCAGATTGGGCTGTTAAACTAACAAAAGAATTCCCTGACAGAATGCTTTATGCAAGTATTTTCGCAGATGCAAACCCGGACGGATGGAAGTATCTGGCAGAATATTTCCTTGGAACAGGCATTCAGGGTTTAGAGCTTAATTTTTCATGCCCGCACAGCGACCATAATGGAAAAGGATCTATAATAGGGCAAAACCCCGATTTATGTGCTTCTCTTACAGAAGCTGTGAAAAAAACAGTGGGAGAAGAATTAAAAATCATGCCGAAATTAACTTATTTATCTCATCCTAATGAAGGCTTAGTTTCAAGAATGTGTATTGAAGCAGGAGCAGATGCAATAGCCGGAATTAACACAATTGCAGGACTATGTGAAATAAACCCCTATAACCTTAAGCCAAGATTAAACACCGGAGGTAAAACCACAGCCGGAGGATTATCCTATCATATGATAAGACCTTTCGGGCGTCTGGTAATATCCCGGGTTGCAGATGCTATTGACTGGAAAAAACACCCAATATCAGCAATGGGTGGTGTAAGCAAGGATATTGGGTCAATTGTAGATTACCTTTCTTTGGGAGCAAATCACCTGCAGGTTTGCACTGAAGTTATGAATAATGGATTTAATGTTATAGATGAAATGAAAAAAAACCTTCTGGATTATTTAAATGAAACAGGAAGAACCCTTGATAACTTAAGGGGAAAAGCACTGCCTTATGTCACTGTATGGAACAACCTTGACGAAACAGACAGGGTGGCAAGAATATCCTGGGATGACTGCGTATTATGTGAAGAATGCATCTCTTACTGCCAGTATGATGCTATCCAATATAATAAAGAAGACCTTTCAATCAATGAAAACTGCAATGGGTGCGGGAGCTGCTATTCTGTATGCCCAACCAATGCAATAACTATGGTAAAAAAAGATTAAAAATCATATTATCAAATCTTATCAATCAGACCAGTAAAGAAATAATAGACTTTATATCCTCCCCAGTTAAGCCACAACATTATTTTCTCGCTGTTCGATAAATTCTTCAGTTCAATTTCAAACTGCTCAGAAACCTCATAATTAATCCCTTCATAATCCTCATAACTGACTTTCAGGATGAACTTGTTATTTGATGGCTTTAAATCATTGCTGTTTATCATGAACCTGAACATCTTTGTTTCTGAAACACTATCAAAGACCCAGCCCTCATTTATTATGTCATGCATTATCTCAACCTTCACATTTCTTGCAGGGCTGTTCTTTAAAGGCACCAGATTAAATGAGATTTCACCTTTTTCACCATATTCCATTTCAGAAGGATAAACAAATTCCTTTATCTCTATTTTGGGATTGCCGACAACCTTTACTGAAAAATACTGGGTTTTTATTATTTTGTTGTTGGAGGCTTTTATTGTCAGGGATTTTATTCCGGGGGAATAATATGTTTTTCTGAAATCAAAAGGCTTTTTTTCACCAGGATTTATATTCAGATAACTGCATGACTCATCATTCATGCAAACCTTAACCTGTTTAAGTTCAGTATCACCTTTATTCTCAATTACGCAGTTTATATGAACTGTTTTGTTTACAGAAACAACAACATCTGAAACATTACATACAAGATAAACATTCTCTGAGTAAGGCTTGTTCTCTTTCTCATCTTTATCCTCAACAAGGCTGTTTATATGTGCAAGGGAATAATGTTCAGAATCCTCCTGCACCATGAACCTAACATCGCCGACTGCGTTGGTGGTTGTTTTTGCTTCTACAGGAAAAGTGTATGTATATCCTGATTTAAGGCTGTCAGAAACCCCGACAACCCAGTAAATCTTTTTCGAAGCATAAGGCTCAAGAAGGACAAATTTCTCCTTTCCATTCGGATAAGAAAGTCCTTCTGTTGGGTTAAGATAAACCCTTTCTATAATATAAAACGACTTTTTATTTGTTATCTCTACACTTATCAGGTTGTATGAGCCAAAATCGACATTATCATCAAAAACACTTAAACTTAAATCAACCATGGGCTTAATGAGATTTCCTGTGCTTTCAATAAATACATCATAACTCATTTCATCAGCAATCATAGAAAACCCTGTGCCTCTTGATGAATAAACAACAGAAGTTACATTTGAATCATCATTATGATTTGTTGTTATGTGTGTTGTGTCAACATAACCTAATTGCTTATAAGTTATATCAAAAGGAACCCAGCCGTAATCAGGAAAATAAACCTCTGCCCACGCATGATTCCCGAATCCTTCCATCTCCTCGATATTTGAATAAGCTATGCCTGAAACAAACCTTGCAGGTATCTTCAGAGCCCTGCACATTGCAATGAATAAAGTGCTGAACTCATCACAGACACCTTCCTTGTTTTCAAAAACCCATGAGGCCTTTTTATTGTAATCTTTATAATATAAGTTATATTCAACATTTTCATTTATGTAATCCGCAATATTAAAAACAACCTCATACAAATCATCGCTTCCCTGGGAAAGCTCATATGCTTTTTTCTCTATCTCATCATTTATATCAATATTGCCTGTTGACTGCAGATAAGGCTCATACTCAATATTCAAATCCTCTATTGGAAAAGAAACTTTTTTTCTTATATCTATTCTTTCATCATAGTTCCTTATTTCAGAGTTAATATAAAAAGACAATTCTTTTTCTGTGGGTTTTAACCACTCCATAATATAATTATCCCCTTCTTTGCTGAACTCAGGCTCTGTTCTTATCTCAGTGATTTCCTGCCTGTAGGTATTTCTGGGGAAAAAAGAAAAATTAGCCTTCACATAATCAACCCTGTAATTGGCCTGTTCGGGAATTATGTTTATTTTATTGCTTATCTGCACATTCAGAAACAAATAATCCCTCCTGTTTATCGCCTCATCTGCAGAAACAACACTAATCATAAAAAACAAAACCAAAAAAGCCATTATTATTTTTTTTCTCATTTTTTAAAATATGTTTATGAAAATATAAAGACCATACCAGAGCAGGGACAAAATGAAAAAATGAATGTGCTCCTTAAAGACTATATTAAATATGCTCAGTTTTAGATTTTCTTTTTTGTTTCTGGTATTAATAAAAAACAAGCCGGCCTCAAGAAATCCGTATAAAAATATCAGGGAAGCATTCAGCATAAAAACTGTTTTATTGAAAGAACTAAGAAAAAAAGCCATGCTGAGAAGTGCATATTCTATCTGAGAATCATATTTTATGTATTCCCTGAATAATGTTATAAGAAATATCATAACTAAAAAAACTATTATGATCCTGAAGTTAAACTGTGATGCAAAATAAAATAATGAGCCAAATATGATTATTATAAGAAAAAGTTTTGCCAACTTAAAATACCTTTTTCCATAAGGAATTTCTTCTTTTGTCTGGTAGGACAAGATAATTCCCATGGCTAAACCAAGAAAACTCAGAACTAAAACCAGCAAGTAAATTAAAAACTCCATGATTATAAAAGAAAGCTATGATTTAAAAATATTTTTATTTAACTGAACTCCTGGCCGCAAGGTGTTCCGCTCAGGTTTAAATCAGAATACCCTATTCCGGCAGTATTGTTTATGGGAATCAGATTTCCATCCTGGTCAATAATATATATGCAGAACTTGTTTTTTATCCCCAGATCCTCTTTTATTTCATCAATATCTTTATTGGTAAGGTCTGCTAATTTTTCCTTGTTTATTGCACCATTCTCAACAAACCTGTACTCAGATGAACTTGTGGATTCGGAATTGAATTTTAAAGAAATGGACTTGGATTCCTCATACAGCTCATCCTTCCTGCCCATACGGTCAGAACTTATAATAGCATAGAATATACCTATAATCAATGCAAAAACCACAACACCGAAGATGATATCAACTGACCAGGACTGACCTCTTTTTTGTTTTGCCATCATGATATTTAATGAGGGTTATAATTTATAAAGTTTTTCTTTTGAGATAAAGGAAAAATTATTTATACCTTCAGAAATAAAAAATATAAAATGCCATATGAACCAAGGGAGGACTCTTTTCTTTTAAGGAAATATGTTCAAAAATATTCAAAGGGAAAGGTTCTTGATATGGGAACAGGCTCAGGAATACAGGCTCAGGAGGCTGCAGAAAAAGCAGATTTTGTTCTGGCCGTGGATATAGATGAAAAAGCTGTTGACTACTGTGAAAAAAATATAAAAAATGAAAAAATAAATTTTATTGTCTCTGACTTGTTTGAAAAAGTCAGGGGAAAATTTGATTTGATAGTATTTAATCCTCCATATTTACCCGAGGATGAATTCTATGATGAAACAGATAAAGCTTTAACAGGTGGAGTGAATGGCTGGGAATTATTGGAAAGGTTTTTGAAAAAGGCTAAAAATTATCTGAATAAAAATGGAAATATTTTAATTATTTTTTCCAGTTTGACCAACCTGAAAAAGGCAAAGGAAATAATGAAAGATTATAATTATAAAAAACTAGAAGAATCAAAGCTGCCTTTTGAAAAGCTGTATGTTTATTTATTGAAAATTACTGGGAAATAGTAAAGTTTAAATAATAATATATTTCTGAAGAAATATGACACTGGAAGGACTGGTAGCACTGGCTTTTTTTAGTTATAATCCAAATAACATAACACCAGAATATGATTCTTTAAATGATTCAATTCATAATACTGAGAACTATAAAAACAAAGAAGAAAAGATTTTAACTATAGAAGAAATAATAGAATATGAAATTATCGGCGGGAATGTAAAATTTGGCAAAATTCCTATTCCAATGACAGAAATAAATGGGAAATATGGACTAGAAATAGAAAAGGCATTATATATTGTAAATAATAATTTTAAGGTTATAATTGAATTAATAAAAGAAACAGTGGATATTGAAATAGAAAGTCTTTTTAATATAAAAGTGAAATCCAAGAATCGTATTGATTTAAAAAATAATACCCTGATTGAAGATCCGGAAGGTCCGGATTATAAAAAAGAATCTATCTTGGAAAAACCCCGCCCTCTTGCATACATACTGTTGGACCCAAATCTTAAAAAAGATGCAAGCACTTTGGAATCAAATGGTTATATAATTAGAAGGTATAGTTATTTTGATGGGGATGAACTCAAAACAGGTGAAATATATATAACTTATGAGCATAAAAATGAAAAGGAAATCATATATATAAGGTCTGAAAAAGGTGAAATATTCGGAGATTTCTCAGAATTGGAATTAATATATTCTAAAAACAATAACCAAATAGATTATTTAAAGTCTGAACCTCCGGAGATAATTACTGCAATTGGCAAAAAAGGCAAAGTTATATTTAAATTAGCAGACCTTCCTAATACTATAAATATAAAATACAATGAACCTAAATAATATCAAACTCTATAAAAAAGGAAAAAGGGGGATTGTTTATACTGCTTTTTTAAATGATAAGAAAGTAGCTGTAAAAGAAAAAAATCCTGATTCTGAAGCTGTTGGTAAAATAAGGAATGAAGCTGAATTTCTTAAAAGATTGAATAAGAACAAAATAGGCCCCGAATTATATGATTATGATAAAAATAATAATAGAATAATAATGGAGTTTATAGAAGGTATTCCCATAATAGAATATTTTGAAGAGAATGATAAAAAAGAAATACTAAAAGTTATAGAAAAAACTCTTAAAAAATTAAGAACTCTTGATAAAACAGGAATAAACAAAGAAGAATTAACCAATCCTTACAAACACATTATAATCCAAGGAAATAATCCAAGATTAATAGACTTTGAAAGATGTAGTTTTACAGAAAAGCCCAAGAATGTAACTCAGTTTTTGCAGTTTTTAACAAGCAAGAATATTAAAAAAATATTGAGCAGAAAAGGGATTGATTTAGAAAAAAAGAAGATTATTGAATTAAGTAAAACCTATAAAAAAACTAATTCTAAAAAGGATTTTGATAATGTTTTGGATTATTTGAACAAGAATTAAGTTCAACAAATAGGCAGACTTTTATCTAATCTAAAGAGATATTATAAATATTTTAATGCATCTTTCCAGACTTTATCAGGTTTTATCTTCTTAAGCTTCTTTTCCATCAATTCATTCCAATAATTCTGACTTCCTGAAGGGGAAGATATAATCTGTCTTTCAATATCTTCACGATTTCTATCATATGGTTTATAATTAGATTTCATTAATTCTCGGACTAATTCATCTTGTTGAATCCTTGTCCATCCTTCAAAACGAATTCTTCTCCAAAAAGTTATAGTTCCATGTGAAGCTTCAATAAGCTCAATTAAACCTGATGCTCCTTGAATATTCCGTTCTGCAAACTGTATCAAATCTTTCGCTTCATCTTCATTGCGAACTAACTTAAATCCACCTATCTTAAGGCCCCAATAGTAATCTGGTTGAAGATACCTTTGTACAATGTGCATTCCTCTAAAAAATCGTCTCTTTGACCAAGGATTATCTTTAGGTAAATAAAATTTTCCTTCACTCAACCCATCACTATTACACAGACCATAGTACAAATTTAGATTTGCATTTTTCTTTGTCATAATAAATAGAAAGAATGAAAAGGGTTTTATAAGGTTTATCATTTAGGAGTAATTATATATAAAATTAAAGATTTTATAACAAAATAT
>JAFGLI010000022.1 GCA_016928115.1 Candidatus Woesearchaeota archaeon
AAAAAGTAAAAGGGGTATTGAATTTTTATTTAAGATTCTATGAGTTTTTTCTTATTGAAAAATTAATATTAATTTAAATAATAAAAGTGAGGGATAGAATGGCAAAAGAAAAAACTAAATCCAGAAAACAAAGAAAAAAAATCCCCAAAATTCTTGAAGAGCGCTGTCTTATCAATAAAGAACACAGAAAAATTCTAAAGTCTATGGAAGACCTTTCCCCAAAAGATACAGGCAATCTCTATATCCCGGGAGCAAGGGGAAGAGAAATACCGAGCGTGGAAATGATAGCTGAAAAATCAGGCTTTGAAATAAATGAAGTAAAAAAACTGATGAAAGAAGTAAAGAATGTATGGAAAATAAGCGACAGATTACCAACAAACAACGGATGGTACACTAAAGAAGAGGCTCTTATTTCTGCATTGACAAACCAGCATAAGCTGAGATGGGATGAAGAAATTAAAGATTACAGAGTTTCAAGGATTATAGCTATGAGCGCAGAACTGGGAACAGGAACATTATACACAAGAGAAAAGGCTTTTGAAGGTGAGAAAATATTAAGAAAAGCACTCGGCATCGATGAAATGCTAAATGCTTATATTATACAGGGAGGAGTGATGCCCCAGATTATGTCATTTTATGGAAAATTAAAGAAAAACAGGGCAAGAATGGCAGGCATCTATAAAGGTAAAGGCAAGGACCAGGAATCTGCTGAGGATGAAGCAAGGAAATTTAAGTCACTTATTGAATCTGCAACAAAAAAGAAAATAAACCGCAAAATGGTAAAAACCATAGATGAAAAGATTATCGGAACCATTAATTCAGTTCCTGAAGCAGCAAGAAGCGTTCCTCATGAAGCAGCGCATTTGGTTTACAATATTCCAAGCAACATCCCAATATTCTTCCAGGAAAGCTATAATGACCGTTTCAACAAAGATGAAATTGAAGATATATTACTAAAAAGATATAACCTTGCTATGAAAGAAGCAGAAAAAGCAGAAGGCCAATTGCCTGGATTAGAAGATAAATTAGCAAATGTCAAAGAAAACATAGCTCATTATTCCCTGGACGTATTTATGGGAAATTATATAATCAACTATTTCAACGGAAAGAAAAGCGAGGATATCCCAAAAGGAAAAGAATTAAGAGAGTATATCAAAAATAATATCTTTCCTGAAGAAAAAGAAGAAAAAATAAAGAAATCATTTAAAAAATTATTTCTTAAGAATTTCGGAAAAGAAGATGAATTCGAAAGATGCTATGAAGAGGCTTTACTTAGATATGTTTTCAGTAACTCAATATCAAATATAGATAACATTAAAGAGCGTTTTATAAGGGATGAGCATAATAAAAAAGATAATCTTGAGAAAAAACCTACCTTAGAAAACAGAATCGCAGAATATCAGAAACTTATTGAAACTATGGCTGTGGAAGAATCAGAAAGAATTGCTTGGTTTACTAAAAGATATGCCCTCAATAATTCAGATGCTAAAATTATCAGCTATACTTCCAAGCAGGACTATAAGCTTAATTATACGGATATAATATTCCCAAAATTAGAAGAACTGGTCGGAAGAAAGCTTAACCTGCACCATATAAGCGACCTTGACATTTCTGTCTATATTCCTGACCCAGGCCAGTTATATGGTATGAATGAATATCCTAATTCAAAGTTATATGGAACAATAATAAGCCTGGTTCCAAGTACAAATATATTTTCTGCAAATTCCAATGAGCCTCTTCAAAATTCTTTAATTCAATTACAGAAAAAACATGAAGGCTCAATTGCTGTAAGGATTAAAAACAACATCCAAAAGCCTAAAAAATGGGTTAATGATGAATGTAAATACAGCACAAAAGCTTTTTCTGACTTATTGATAACGAGCTGGGGTGCAGAGGGCCTGCATTTTATGCCTAAACTGGTTGTTGCACCAACAAGAATAAAGGGAGAATATAGGGATGAGATTGAAACTGCAGTTTATATGAAGCTGCCTACAAGGCATGACACTAAAAAACTAGCCATATTGTCTAAAAAAGGAAATGTTGGGACATGGGAAGTAAAAAGGCTCCATAAAGGAGGACCCACAACAGGAAATGCTTATTTTATAGAACATGCTGACAGGAGCAAGGAAGGTATTTTTGTTGATGATTGTGTATATGAAGAAATAGCAGATAAATACAGTGAAAAACTTAAAAAATATGAAGGAAAATTATCAAGAGCCAAAACAAGAAAAACAAAGAAAAAATGGAAAGACAAGATTGAGGATGTATATAAAAACATAAAGACTGAATATGGTGAATTATATAATATATTGATGAGCAATGACCATCATTTCGGTGCTTATAATTATCCGGGAAGGCCAACCAATGTGGACTGCACCAGGTCAACTCACCAGGTGGCTTTGCAAACATACGGCCTTGGACTAATAGATGTTGTTGCAGGGACAGAATTTCTGCATGGTATTCTTGCATATGGCGGCTATGACTCTAAGATGGAAGGAAAGCTTGAAGACCCTGAAAGCTTCAGGTCAAATCTTGAAGCATTGATAAAGGGGATGGAAAATAAGGGTTATCCCAGAACAAAAATAATAGAAACTGTTGAAAAACATGTAAATGAAAAAATGAATTCTAAAGCCACTTTTAGATTAAGTGAGCAAATAAGCATGTTTAAGACTGTTTTAAAAGACATGTTTACAGAAATGATGGATAATAATATTCCTGTAAAGATAGGCTCGGGAAACCATTGGGATCAGTCTGTTTACGGATTGGATGAAGCAGACCTTCTTGTAGAATTATTTGATGATAAATATAAAAAAATGGGATTGATTGAAGCTATACGGGCAGATGGTGAATCCTACACAATTGATAGTATAAAACTGCCAAGTAAAGAAGGAACTAAAATAAACGCCATACTTGGACATAAAATGTGGTCCGGAAGCACAGAAATATCCAATCTTTCCAAGCAGGCCCTTGGTAATAAAGAAAATGCAACAATCTATCTTACAGCAGACAGGCATCATCCGGGAATGGTTGTTGAAAAAGAAAAACTGTATGTGCTTGACTGTGGAAAACAAACATTTATACCTTATGTTCTTCAGATAGGAAAAGCAAGCTCTGTAAGAGGAACTACTGTGGTTGGATATAACCCAAACAGAAAACCAATATATTCAATGAGGTTCTTTCTGGATAGTGTTGTTGACAGAGTAATAGGATGGAAAAACAAATCAGAGATACTTGGAGGAACTCAGGGAATAATATCAGAAGAACTTATAAAGGTTTACGGGAAAAAACCAGAAGACCTTTACCACAAAAGGGGCAACGGCAACAATAACGGAAATAATATAAAAACCATGATTTAATTTTTCTTATTTTATTTTTATCCTAATTTAATTTTTAAAGAATATTTTGCAATATAGAAAAATATTTAAAAATTCATATTATTAAAAGAAAAAATGAAAAAAAGAGGAAGGCCTCTGGGCTCGGAAATAAGGCAGAATATTATTGAGATAGTTTATTTTATGAAAAAAGCCTACGGCTATGAAATATACAAAGAATATAATCAAATATTTCCTAAAATAAGCATGAGGTCAATCTATTATAATTTAAAAAAAGGAACTGAAACAGACGAGTTCATAATCAATAAAATAAAAACAAAAAAAGGAGATTATTCATGGGGCAGGGAATCTGAGGTAATCCAGTACAAATTAGGAAAAAATGCAATGCCTAAAATCCCTGATAATGTTAAAAAGCATTTCAATAAAAAAGAGGAAAAGGAGTTGCATTGAAAAAATCCTACTACGCTCATCACAACCCCACACTTTGTATGGGAACGTGGTAAGCTAAGTCTGGCCATGCCATGATTGCCAAAAAACAATCAATGACATTCACGGCACAGACGCACTTTTTCAATGCAACTGAGGAAAAAGAAAACATTAATAAATGAAATAAGATAACAAAAAACAGGGTATTTAAAATGATTGAAAAGATAAAAAAACTGCTGAACAATCCTGATAAATTCTTCGATAAATTAGTAAAAGAAAATGATATTGTAGAGCATCTTAAATTTTACTTAATATTGGCTGCTTTTTATACATTCTTTTTCGGCATTTATTATGCAGGAGATATAACTGAAACCACAGTTTCTATGGGATTTTTAATAATAAGTATTGTATTGATGATGGTTTTCATATATATTATGAATACTGCATGGATTTTCATAAACTCAGCCATATTTTACTTATTCCTCTTGTTATTCCAGCCCAAAGGAAACTACCAGAAAACATTCAACGTTTTTGTCTATTCATATGTCCCTGTACTGGTGTTCTTTCCGTTTATATTTATAATAGGCATTTTAACAATGTTAATCCCGCAAACCACAATAGTGATGATTATAGATATTGTTTTGGTATTAATAATGCTGGGAATATTGATATACACAATATACCTTAACCTGCTGGGGCAGAGCAAGGCGCATAAAATAGAGAAATGGAAGGTTTTTGTTGCAGGCTATGTAATACCTTTTGTTATTTTCTTTGTCCTTGCATTATTACTGACTTTTTTTATTATAGGTCTAAGCAGCTTATTTTCAACAGCAATATAAAGGTGAACTACTAATGGAAGAAACAGAAAAACTCTTGCAGTTTTTGCAAAAAGAAGGTTTCATATGGGGACCTGAGCCTGAAATCTATGGAGGAAAAGCAGGTTTTTACACCTATGCGCCCATGGGAAAATTATTGAAAAATAATGTTGAAAATTACATAAGAAAACACTTTCAGGAGGAAAATTTCTGGGAAGTGGAATGCCCAACAATAATGCCTAAAATAGTGTGGAAAGCATCAGGCCATTTAGACAGCTTCACAGATAAAGTCGTGGAATGCAAAAACTGCAGCTCAAGCTTCAAGGCTGATGAGTTTGTGGATGAGATAAATGTAAAAGACCTTAAAAAATTCTTTAAGGAAAAAAAGATAAAATGCCCTAACTGCGGCTCTGTCTTAAGCCCTGACTTAAAAGAGCATAATCTGATGATGAAAACAACCATAGGCTTAGATGAAGAAGCATATTTCAGGCCTGAAACAGCCACAACAACATACCTTCCATTCAAAAGGTATTACGAGCATTTCAGGAAAAAATTACCATTCGGAGTATTTCAGATAGGAAAAGCCTACAGGAATGAGATAAGCCCGAGAAAATCCCTGATAAGGCTCAGAGAGTTTATACAGGCAGAAGCCCAGATGTTTATATTTGAAAAACAGAAAAACTCATTTAAAAAATATGAGAAATACAAGAACCTTAAGATTCCTTTGCTGCCTGAAGAAGCCCAGGGCAAAAAAGAGCAGGCAAAGAAGATAACCTTAAACGAGGCTTTGAAGAAAAAACATTTCAAGAGCAAAGCCTATGCTTATGCAATAGCCTTAACCTATGAATTATTTAAAGGGTTAGGCATTGAGGAAAAGAACATAAGGTTCAGGGAGCATCCATCGGCAGAAAAGATATTCTACGCATATGAAGCATGGGATTTAGAGGTTAAGCTCAATACATTCGGATGGACAGAGATGGTGGGAGTGCATGACAGGACTGATTATGACTTAAAGCAGCACCAGAAATTCTCAAACCAGCCAATGTCTGTATTTAATATTGAAAATAATGAAAAAGAAATACCTAATATAATTGAGATAGCATTCGGCTGCGACAGGCCCATATATGCACTGTTTGACCTGTTTTATGATGTGAAAAGCAGGGAAAAGGGTAAAACTATATTTAAGGTTCCTGTTCATCTATCACCTGTTAAAATAGCTGTCCTGCCTTTGGTAAACAAAGATAAGATTCCTGAAATGGCTGAAAGCATCTATAAAGAACTGAATGAAAACACAGACTTAACAGTAAGTTATGATGACACTGCATCAATAGGAAAAAGATATCTAAGGCAGACAATGAAAGGGACTGCCTTATGCTTAACAGTTGATTATGACTCACTGAAAGACAAAACAGTTACTTTAAGGGAAAGAGATACAGGAAAGCAGATAAGAGTAAAAAGAAAAGATATTATTGAAAAGGTTAATTTATTCTTAAAGAAAGGGAAGTTTTAATTATTTTAAATATCCTAATTTTTCTGAAGCTATTATAAACATTGAATGGCTCCAGCATAAAGGAGAAACAGATTCCTGAATATTATTATCAAATAACTGCTCTGGAATATATTTTTCAAATTTTCTAATATATTTTTCAAATATTTTTTTAGATTCTTCTTTTTGCCCTATTTCTGAAAGTGCAATTATATACCAAAAAGTTAAAATGGGCCAGCCTCCTCCTCCTTTCTTGCAATAAGACAAGTTTTCCACTCTTCCCCCGTATTCATCATTTTCATATCTTTTTATTCCCTGCTCGGTTAAAAGTTTCTTTTTTACGATTTCTATAGAATTAAGAAGTTTTTTGTCTTTTTTTAATATATTAAAAGGCCAGACTAATCCTAAAACACTTGCATCAATTCTCTTATCTGGTATTTTTCCCCATAACCTGCAGTAGTAATCACCTTTAAATTCTTCAAGAGTTTTTTTCATTTCTTGACTAACTTTAAGCCATTTATTATCTCCTAATTTTTCATATGCTTTTTTTAAACCAAAACTACATGCTGCTAAGGTATAACTAAAGTTATCCTCTAAACTTGGAAATGTTCTTCTTTCTTCCCATAAATCATAAGTGTCTATGTTAAAATGTTTGCCCCCCCAGTTTTTACAAATACCATCTGCTAAAAGTTTAATGACTTCTTTGGTTTCTTTATTTAAATTTTCATTTGTTTTTGTTAATACCCATAACAAAGCTCCTGCCTGATCAGGTTGGTATTGACTTGCTCCCATATTTCTCCTTCCATGTGTGTCATATCTCTGAAAAAGCATGCCACTTTCTGAGAAATGTTCTGCTCTTGTTATAAGCCATTTAAGAAATAATTCTTTAATATTTTTTATTCCTAATAATTCAGAAGCACATATTGTAAAAGATGCATCTCTCGGCCATACAAATCTATAATTAGTTACAGTTTTTGGATAATATGGTTTATCAGTATCAGCAGCTATAATAGCACCATTTTCTAAACTGCAATTTTTTATTACTTCTTTGCTTGTTTTTAATAAATTCTTTATTTTTTCTTCCATTATAATTATATATTAGAAATATAACTAATATTTAAATATTAACCAATAAGAATAAAATATATTAAAAGTTTCCAACGAAAGATTTAAATAATAAATGTAAATTTCTTATATTCATATAAAAAGAGGTTTATTTTTAATGAAAATAAATATTCTTATAGGAGGAAAAGCAGGCCAAGGTGCAAATGCAGCTGCTATTCTTTTAGGGGAAATATTAACAGAATACGGCTATTATGTCTTTAATTACAGGGACTACCCTTCTTTAATAAGGGGAGGAAATAATTTCAATATTGTTGCTGTTTCCAACAGGAAGATAAAATCCCACGACAAAAAGGTTCAGCTAATTGTGGCTCTGGATGAGAATACAATAAAAGAGCATAAGACAGGAGTAAACAAAAACACACCTGTAATAAGCATAAAAGATGTTTATATGGATGATAAATTCAAGAAAGTCTCAAATGTTTTTATTTTAGGGTTACTTCTTAAATTTCTGGATTTGCCTTTGGATTTACTGATAAAAAAACTTGAGGAAATATTTAAAGGAAAAAAATTCCTGCCTCTGGACAAAGAAGCAGCAGAATCAGGTTATAATGCTGACATGAAAAAGCTTAAGCTCACAAAATCAGAGATAAACAGGCTTGACATAAGGGCTAAATTAAGAAAGCCTGCTCATAAAAATCTCAGGCTTCTTTCAGGGAGCGATGCCATTGCAAAAGGTGCCATAAAATCAGGGATTGACATTTACCTTGCTTACCCAATGACTCCGGCAACACCTGTTTTACATTTACTTGCAGGAAGACAGGAAAAAGATAATATAACTGTATTCCTGGCTGAAAACGAGATAGCTGTGGCAAATGCAGCTTTGGGCTCATCACATACAGGAGCAAGAACGATGGTAGGAACCTCAGGCGGTGGTTATGATTTAATGACAGAAGCAATGAGCATGCAGGGAATCTCAGAGATTCCTTTGGTTGTATACTTAGCGCAAAGGCCAGGCCCTGGCTCAGGGGTACCTACATATACAGGACAGGGTGATTTGAATATCGCGTTAAATGCAAGCCATGGTGAATTTCCAAGAGTTGTTATTGCGCCCGGGGATGTGGAAGAATCCATAAAATGCACAAACGAGGCCTTTTATTTTGCTGAAAAATACAGGGCTTTATCAATATTGCTTGGGGATAAGCATGTTTCAGAATCCCAGTTTACATATGAAAAAGAGCCGAAACTGATAAAAGTCAAAAGGAACATAGACCTAAAAAAAGTAAACGGGCTTTACAAAAACTATGATTTCACAAAAAACGGTAACAGCAAAAGAAGTGTTCCTTCTGTAAATATTGTTAAGTCAACAAGCTATGAGCATGATGAAAAAGGGATTACAATAGAGGATGCTAATATGGCTAAAAAGATGTATGATAAAAGGCTGAGAAAAGAAGAAACTATGAAAAAAGAAGTCAAAAAATTCCAGACATACAAGATTCACGGCAGAAAAACCAGCAAAAACCTCATTGTGGGCTGGGGCTCAACCAAGGGAGCAATAATAGATGCTATTCATGACATGGATGCAAAATTTTTACAATTAATATACATAAAGCCATTTCCAAAGGAAGTCAGAAAATACCTGGAAAATGCAAAAAAGGTTATTCTGGTTGAGAATAATGCAACAGGTTTGCTTAGCCAGGAAATAAGAAAGGAAACAGGCTTTGAGATTAAGGATAAAATACTAAGATATGACGGAAGGCCCTTTGAAGAAGATATTTTAAGAGAGGAAATCAAGAAAAAATTAATTTAAGGTAAAAAATGAAAAGATTATTTAATTTTTGGATTTTTGTTTTAATATTGGTTTTATTAATTTATCCATCTTTTGGAGCAGTAGGACCAAAAACTATGGAAATGAGATGCAATAGCACAGGTGGCACATATGAGTACTCAGGGAGGATGTTTGGTGAATGTATTTGTCCTGGAAATACCAATGTTTTTGCTGGTTCGTGTTGGGTAATAACTCCTGAAGAAGTGTGTGAAGGATTAAGAGGAAGAGGGGGTAGAATAGGTGAAGGAATTTTTGATATAAGAGCTGTTACTGGTCCTCAAGGATCTGATTTTGAGTGTAAGAATAATTTTAAAGACATTACTGATTTAACATGGGATAAAGCAGTTAAATATAATGAAAACATTACAAGTCCTATTCAATTAAAAGAAAATATTAAAGAAGAACTAAGAAAAGAAAGAGGAATTCCTGATTTAACATATTTTATTTATGGATTAGGAATAATTTTAGTTATAGGTTTAATAATATTTTTTATCAAAAAAAAGAAGTCGTGATAAAATGGCAAAAAAACCAGAGCTTTCAACAAATGCAGCACCAACATGGTGCCCCGG
This sequence comes from Candidatus Woesearchaeota archaeon, assembly GCA_016928115.1. Taxonomy (GTDB): domain Archaea; phylum Nanobdellota; class Nanobdellia; order Woesearchaeales; family UBA9642; genus JAFGLI01. The sequence continues at coordinate 9,519 of JAFGLI010000022.1, forward strand.
ATGTTATAATTTTTTCATATTAAAGGCAGTGCAGAATGTCCTTGAAAAAATGATAAAACAGGGTAAACTAAAACAGGAAAACATTGTCATGGCCACAGGAATAGGGTGCCATGCAAAGATATTTGATTACTTAAATGTGGGTGGAGTTTACTCATTACATGGAAGAACCATAGCTGCTGCCTTGGGAATGAAGCTGGGAAACCCAAACCTTACCGTCTTTGGCTTTGGAGGAGATGGTGACACTTATGATGAAGGTGTTTCCCATTTTGTTCATAACTGCAGGTATAATGCAGACATAAATATGATAGTACATAATAACCAGATTTTTGCTCTGACAACTGGCCAGGGAACAGCAACATCTGAAGAATATGCAGTAACAAAAGCCCAGCCCGAAGGATTAAAGATAAAACCCATGAACCCTATAGCAGTTGCTCTTGAACTAGGGGCAACATTTGTGGCAAGAGCCTTTGCCGGTGATATGGAGCATATGACAAAGATAATTGAAGAAGCTGTGAAACACAAAGGCTTTTCATTGATTGATATACTTCAGCCATGCCTTATTTTCCATAATAAATTAGAGTCAATGAACAAACAGTTCTATAAGCTTGAAGACAAAAAACATGACTTTAAAAACCTGGACCTGGCACTGAAAAAAGCAAGGGAATGGGATTATGAAGATGAAAAATCCGGGATTCCACTGGGCATATTCTATAAAGTAAGAGAGCCAACCCTGAATGAAAAACTATCCAACCAGAAAAAGCTGATGGAAAAAGGCAAAGGATGGTTTCAGGTTAAGAGATAATCGAAAGATTTAAATATTCTAAGAAATATAGTTTTTTAATATGATATTAATGGAATATCCTTTTATAGAAATAGAAATTTCAGTTGTTATTTTATTGGCTTTATTCTTTCATTTTTTTCTTACGATAAAAGATTGGAATAAGTCTGAAAAATCTTTTAGAGTAACTAATTCTGTTATTGGGGCCATATTGTTTATATTTGGTATTTTTGGTATTGTGGGTTCTTTTATTTCAACTGAAGGTTATTTTTTAGCAATATTTGTTTTGAGTATTTTGATACCTTTTTTTGTTGCGGTTTTTATTGGTTGGTTAATTAGATGGATTGTTATTAAGAGATAATTCTTTTGAAAACATTTTTATATAACAAAATTTTAAATAATTCTTATGGAAAAAAGAGTTTCAGACATATTCAGGCTGATGAGGCCTTTTAATAAAAACGAAAGAAGGACTATAAGGGAATTAAGCAAATTCCTGGATAAAAAAGAGATGGGAGATGTTAAATATCTTCTCAAGCTCAGGAAGGTTTATATAGAAATCAAACAAATAACCATAGTAAATTTCTCGTATCCCGTTATAAAAGCCCTGGATAAAGAAAGCAAAGAAGCCAAGAAGATAGCAGAATACTACAATAATAAGATAAATGAAACAATAAGCAGGGAATTGTTCAGTGAGTTCTCAAAAAAATCTGAAAAAATAAAGGAATACATAGCCCCCAATATTGAGGGATTCGGTGATATAAAGGAAGCTTCCATGCTGCTGCTGTTCTCAGAAAAAATGCATATATTATTATTGGGAGACCCGGGAACAGGAAAAACTGAAATACTGCGTTATGTGGATAAATTAGCGCCAATAAGCTCTTTTGGACTAGGCTCGGGAACCTCGGGAGTGGGATTGTCTATAAATGTACAGGGAAAAGAAGTAACAAAAGGGCTGCTTCCCCTGGCAAACAACGGCGTATGCTGCATAGATGAATTGAACCTGATGAAAAAACAGGATATGGCCTCATTATACAATGCAATGGAAAAGGGTTTTGTTACATATGACAAGGGGAAAACTCATATCAGGATGGATGCAAAAATCAAAGTCCTGGCGACAGCAAACCCGCGGGGAGATAAATTCGAGGGTAAGAAAAAAGAAAAGATAAGGGAGCAGCTGCCATTTGACCCTGCACTGCTTACAAGATTTCATATTGTTTTCTTTATAAGAAAGCCAGATATTGAAAAATTCATGAAGATAACCAGGAAAATAGTCAGGGATGAAAAAATAAATATAAAAGAAGAGGATATACATTTTATAAAAAAGTATATAGAATATGCAAAATCAATTGATGTCGGGCTTGAGCCTGAATTCGAAGCAAAGATAATTGAATTTGTCGAGGAAATAAAAAAAGACGAGAACAGTTTTATTGTTGATATAACCCCCAGAATAGTCAAGGGCATAATCAATATCGCCAAAGCAAATGCAAGACTGCATTTAAGAAACAAAACAAGCAGGGAGGATATTGAGAAAGCAATAAATATCTTAAAGCACAGCCTATATAATGTTTACTAATAACAGTTAATAATCATCAGAATTAATATAATTAAAATTCAAAATGCAGATAAACCCTGAAATTTTAAAATACCGCGGATGGATGGAGCATGAAATAGATGAGGTATTTAACATCCTTGAAAGAGTGGAGTCAAAAAAATCCCCTGTTGTGAGATTCACAGAGGAATTTGTCATCTGGCTCCTACTCTTCATAGTTATTCTTGCAACAGCAATATTTGCAATCATAATAACTCCCTTTATCATAATTGCCACAGGAAAAGTCATTTATCCCCTTATAGGGCTGTTTGGCCTGACTAAAAGCATCCTCTTCGTAAATGTCCTGAAGGATATGGAAAAGGTCAAAAAACACCATCATTTTATAATCTCAATGAGCATAGTAATATTCACATTCCTCATTTTCTCAGGAGTTATATTCCTGATAAATAATTCAGGAATCCATAACCTTTCAAATGCATCAACTGATTTCAGGATAATGGGTATAGTTTATGTAACTGCATTTTTCATACCTTATATAGCCTTCATGATGCACAACAATAAAAACAACAAAGGCAGGAGAAAACAATAAAATGGACCTTAAGGAATGGACAAGTATTTATGTAAAGCACAAGGACATAATTAAAAAAAACATAATCAAGGAAGAAGATAAAGGCAGCCACATAGAATACGAATATAAAAACCATATAAAGCACAGTTATTTTATAATTCCTGAACTGAATAATGCTGATATAGATAATATAAATAAAAAAGATTTCACAACTATTGTGACAAGAAACAAAAAAGAAAACCTTGACTTTCTTATATCTGAATGGGAAAAACTAAAGGAATTCCCTAACATGACTTTTATATTTGTGAACCAGGAGCTAAACACCAAATGGGTAATAAAGCCATATACTCACCACAAAATAAGCGATGAGAAAAGCCTTGTAAGAGGATTAACAGCTATGTTCTACAGGTGCGAAGGAATTGAGCAGCAATAAAAAACACAGAAATAATCAATTTAGGTAAAAAAATTAAAATAAGAATAATAGAAATAAAAATTATTCTTTATCTTCTGAGAAATTAGGAACTGCTGCCCTGCTTATTATGATTATGTCTCCTATGCTCTTGACTAACTTATGGGGAACTATAACACCTTTTGCAGAACTCAGGACATTATTCAGGAATGAATTCTTTGTAGCCTTGACTCTCCAGCCGAATACCTTGTTATCAACAAGAATGGATTCCTCAACATCGCCGAAATAATCGCCGTCATCAGTGAAAACCCTCATATCATAAGTTTCACTTATTTTTTTCATCTTTAACATTTTTTCATCACCACCTTGCTTTTGTTTATTAGATATATTGTTTATCTTATTTATTAAATTTTACCTATTATACAATAAAAACTCTGGTTTATATATGTTTCGATTTTATGAAGATAAAATCGAATCTGCCAACAAAGTAACTATGTTTTAGATTTTATGAGCTAAATAAAATTAGGAAGCTCGCTTTGCCTCTTGCTGAGTTTCTTATATCTCTTAAGGTTCTGTATGCTGTTTACTATTGCAAGTATAATATCTGAAGCCTCCTCAGGAAAGAACTTGTTCATGAATTCGCTTACCTCTATCTCAAGAACAACATTGTCCTGGCCCATTTTCAGTTCAGTTTTTGGGCCGTAGGCAGTCTCCCCCCCGAATATCTCATTCAGTGAAACATAAGGGGCAGGCGCATTTTCCATGGCATTCTTGGCTGCAAGGACAAAATTCCTGCTTGTAAAATTGTTTATAAGATTTTCTACAAACTCCTTGTCTCCGTATTTCTTGATAAAGCTAAAATCCTTTTTCAGGTTTTTCTTGTATTCTATGCCTGATTTTTTTATGGAAAAATCGCCAAAAACCTTTTTTATCCTGTATGCCCTTCTTCTTGACTCAACAGCCGCTTCCTCTATATAAAGGTCTTTTATGCTCCTGAAAAACTCATTATTTGTCTTGTTTATTTCTGCTATTATCTTTTTCATAATCCTTGTGTTTATTCCTTTTCCCCTGAAATTCACTACATCCATTATAATCGGAAAATTCTTGGGCCTTGTGAACTTTGTATGGAGAAATATAAAAAAAACACCGCTCCTTCTTACAGTTGACCAGAATAAATCATAAATCCTTTCCCTGTAATCATGGTCCTTTTTATCAGCAGCAACCCAGGCATATTTCTTCCTGTATTTTACAAGCTCTCTCCTGTTTATATCCGCTTCGAAATTTTTATAGTATTTCAAAGCCATATCCATCTGAGGCTTCATCCTGTTAAAATCTATCCCCCATATCCTTTTTCTTGAGATGTTGGAAAGAATAAATGTTCCCCCCACTTTCCTGAAACATAAAGAAGCAACCATATCGCTGTACTCATCCCTTGAAGTGGGGGTTTCAAGATTAGGGCCTGAATGCTGGGTAATAAACACAACTCCTGAGCCGTTTCTGTAAACAGTAAATCCCTCTTCAAAATCAGGTCTCATATTAAATAAAAACTGATTATTTTTATTTATATATCTTTCGAAAACACTTTTAGTATAATAAAAACACAAAACAGAGAATAATATTTGAGAAGGATTATCGAAAACTATTTAAATATAGCCCCATAATCTAAAATTAGTTAAGCTAAAATAAATATTTAATAAAAGGGGTGAAAAAATGGCAATTGCTGCAGAGCTTAGAGTTATTCTGGCGATTATTATAGGCACTTTGGCTGCTATTGTATACAGTTTAAGGGTTCTTGTTTTAATGGAGAGAAGGATAGCAAGAATGGACTACAATATTGAAAAGCTTACCTCAAGAGTTCTGGGGGAAGAGAAGAAAATAGAAAGTGAAGAGAAGAAACTTGAAAGAATGCTTAAACTGGGTAAGAAGAGAAGAAAATCAGGGAAGAAAAAGAGAAAATAGTTTTTTATTCTTTAATATATTAAACTATTAAATACCAGTATATCCTAATACAGCTAAAAGAGGTGATTGCTGCTTTGGAAAACAAGGAAGAGGACAAAAAAGAGATATTGTTCCAGGACAAGAATCTTTTTGAGGATGAAAAGCCAAAAGAGCAGGAAACAGTATTTTCAAATCTTTCCGGGGCAATAAAGGATATGCAGAGAAGGATAACTATTCTTGAGGAAAGATACAAAAACCTGAGAAGCAAAACCCAGATTACAGACCAGAATATGCTGGAATCAGAAAGAAACTATAACACTCAAGCAAAGGAAATAAGTGAGGATATTATGGAGATAAAACACAGCATTAATGAGTTAAACGAAAAGGTTTCCCTTTTTAACGCTGAATTTGAGAATGTTGCCAGAAAAAATGATTTAAGGGTCATTGAGAAATATGTTGAATTATGGGACCCTACACAATTTGTAAGGAAAAAAAATAAAGAAAAGCTCAAAAATAATGATTAAATTTTTCCGTGAAAAAGAGGTGATGAGGGTTTATTTTTTAAAAACCCTCTTTTCCTATTTTTAAATTAAACAAAGAGGTAAAAGCAGGATGGATAGAAATAAAGAATTCATTTTATGGTTTGACCAGATATCTATTAATGATGTCCCTTTGGTCGGAGGTAAAAATGCTTCCCTTGGTGAAATGTACCGGGAGCTGTCGGGTGTGGGCATAAATGTACCTAACGGATTTGCAATAACTGCGCATTCATACAGGTATGTTCTTGAAAAAGCAGGGGTTATGGAAAAAATAAAAAAAACCCTGAAAGACATTGATACAAAAGATATGGAAGACCTGAAAGAAAAAGGCCATGCTGTAAGGAATATAATACTTAACATTGAATTTCCTGAAGAAATTAAAAAACCCATTATTGAAGCCTATAGAAACCTGTGCGGGGCTTATTTCAATGATAAAAGGGATATAGATGTTGCTGTAAGAAGCTCTGCAACAGCAGAGGACCTTGCTGATGCAAGCTTTGCAGGTCAGCAGGAGACATACCTTAATGTTAAAGGGGAAGCCCAACTGCTCCAAGCATGCAAAAGATGCCTTGCCTCATTATTCACAAACAGGGCAATAAGCTACAGGGAAGAAAAGGGTTTTGACCATTTTTCAGCTGCCCTGAGCATAGGGATTCAGAAAATGGTGAGAAGCGACCTGGCATCTTCAGGAGTCATGTTCTCAATAGACACAGAAACAGGCTTCAGGAATGTTGTTTTCATCACAGCAGGCTATGGTTTAGGGGAAAACATTGTCCAGGGAGCCATAAACCCTGATGAATATTATGTCTTCAAGCCAACCCTCAAGCAGGGATATAATTCCATCATCAGCAAAAACCCCGGCTCAAAGGAAATAAAGATGGTTTATGACCAGTCAGGCAGCAAACACACAAAAAATGTCAAAGTGGAGCTGAAAGACAGGAAAAGATTCGTGCTTGATGAAGAAAAAATAATCAAGCTGGCAAAATGGGCATGCATTATAGAAGACCACTACAGTTGGAAAAAAGGCAGATATATGCCTATGGACATAGAATGGGCTGAGGACGGAAAAACAGGAGAATTATTTATTGTTCAGGCAAGGCCTGAGACAGTACAGTCCCAGAAAAATAAGGCTATTCTGGAGGAATACATATTAAAAGAAAAAGGCAATGTATTGTCAAAAGGAAAAAGCGTAGGGCAGAAAATAGGAAAAGGAAAGGCAAATGTTATAAAGGATGTCCACAACATCGACAAGTTCAATGAAAACGAAATACTGGTCACGGAAATGACAGACCCTGACTGGGAGCCCATAATGAAAAAGGCTGCTGCTATTGTAACAAACAGAGGGGGCAGAACATGCCATGCCGCCATTATCTCAAGAGAGCTTGGTATACCCTGCGTTGTAGGCACAGAGGATGCAACAGATGTAATAAAAAAAGGGAATGAGATAACTGTAAGCTGTGCTGAAGGGGAAGAAGGGTTTGTATATAAAGGGCTTCTTGACTTTGAAGTCAAAAAATATAACCTTGAAAGCATACCTAAAACAAAGACAAAAATTATGATAAACATCGGAAATCCTGAAGAGGCTTTTGAGCTGAGCTTTCTGCCCAATTCAGGCGTAGGATTAGCCAGGGAGGAGTTTATTATAAACTCATACATCAAAATACACCCCAAAGCACTGCTGGATTTTGAAAATATAAAAGACAAGAAAGCAAAGAAAAAAATAGAGAAACTGACATACTCTTATGAAGACAAAACCCTGTTTTTTATTGATAAATTAGCCCAGGGAATAGGGATGATTGCCGCTGCTTTTTACCCTAAAGATGTAATTGTAAGGCTGTCTGACTTTAAGTCAAATGAATACGCCAACCTTATAGGGGGAAAGGAATTTGAGCCGGAAGAGGATAACCCCATGATAGGATGGCGGGGGGCTTCCAGGTATTATAATGAGAAATATAAAGAGGCATTTGCTTTGGAATGCAGAGCTTTGAAAAAGGTGAGGGAGGAATTCGGCCTGAATAATGTCAAGGTGATGGTGCCTTTCTGCAGGACAACAAAAGAAGGAAAAAAAGTCCTGAGGGAAATGGAAAAAAACGGTTTAAGGCAGGGTGAAAAAGGTTTAGAGGTATATGTGATGTGCGAGATACCAAGCAATGTCCTGCTGGGGGAGGAGTTTTCTGAAATATTTGACGGATTTTCAATAGGAACGAATGATTTAACGCAGCTGACACTGGGTCTGGACAGGGACTCTGAACTGGTATCTGATATATTTGATGAAAGGAATGATGCAGTTAAGAATATGGTAAGAAAGATAATAAACACAGCCCACAGGAACAACAGAAAAGTCGGCATCTGCGGCGATGCGCCATCTACATTCAAGGAGTTCGCGCAGTTTCTGGTTGAATGCGGAATTGACTCAATAAGCCTGAGCCCTGATGCAGTCATAAGGACAACCTTAAGCATTGCTGAAGAAGAGAAAAAACTTTCAGGAGGATAATGAAAATTAAATATTTGAAAAATTATATTTAAAAATAATATCATATGATATTTAAAAGGTGCAAAAATGGTAAAAGTCGCAATTAATGGTTTCGGAAGGATAGGAAGGATGGTTTTCAGGGCAGGCATTGATAACCCTAACATTGAATGGGTAGCTATAAATGACTTAATGGATGCAGAGCAGCTTGCTTATCTGCTGAAAAAAGATTCTGTACACAAAAGCCTGAACAAACAAATAAAAACAGGCCATGATGCTCTTATAATAGACAACAAAAGAGTTGAGCTGTTTAATGAAAAAGACCCTAAAAACCTGCCCTGGGATGAACTGAATATTGATGTTGTAATTGAATCCACAGGCCTTTTTACAAAAAAAGAACTTGCTGCAAAACACCTGAAGGCAGGAGCTAAAAAGGTTTTTATCTCTGCACCCAGTGACGACTGTGACTTTATGATTGTAAAAGGGGTAAATGAGCATGACTATGACAGGGAAAAACATCATATCATAAGCAATGCATCATGCACAACCAACTGCATGGCTCCTGTTGCAAAGGTCATTAATGATAATTACAGGATAAAAAGAGGGTTTATGACAACCATACATGCAGCAACCTCAACACAGAATCCAGTGGATGGTCCTAATAAAAAGGACATGAGACGAGGAAGGTCATGCATGGTTAACATGGTTCCGACAAGTACAGGAGCAGCAAAAGCTGTTGTCAGGGTTATACCTGAATTAAAGGGAAAACTGGATGCAATGGCAATAAGAGTGCCTATAGTGAACGGCTCCATAATCGACCTTGTTGCTGAAACAGAAAAAAATGTCTCTGCTGAAGAGGTAAATAAATTGTTTGAAAATGTTGCAGAGCATCACCTGAAAAATGTAATCGAATACACTGAAGAGCCCATAGTTTCAACAGATATAATAGGGAATTCCCATTCTGCAGTATTTGATGCATCACTTACAAAAACAATTAATATTGAATATGGGACGATTATAAAAGTATTGGCATGGTATGACAATGAATGGGGATACAGCTGCAGGATGATTGACTTGATTCCCCTTCTTGTAAGATAACTGATAAAATGGAAAAAAACAGGAAATCGAACTCAGAATCAGCATATTTCGGATTTGTTCTTCTGATTATTATTATAATGGCATTTCTGTTCTTCACTGCGCTGGGCAAAGATATAGAAAGGTCAGAAAAAACAGGGGAAAGGAACATTGACAGCAATGAAGTAATGTCTCTGGCAGGAATAATAATATTATCACTTTCTGTTTTTGTTTTGATAATTCTGGTTGTATTCAGGTTCAACAAAGAAACCATGCCCCTCATAGGAAAATCCGGATTTACTCATGTAACCGGGCATAAAAGAGAGCACCATCCCTCAAATTATAACCTGCTGAAAAGCAGGGTTGCAAGATATATGAAGAAAAAACTATCCCGGGAAGAGATCGAGGAAAAGATGGAAAAAGATGGATGGGAAAGGATAATAACAGACCTGGCAATATATGACATAAAGACAAAAGGAAAGACAAAAGGAAAAGACCTTGAAGGGTTCATAAAAAAACACCTTGGCAAAGGGTTAAAGAGTTCAAGGATAAGAAGCATTTTAGTTAATGCAGGGTGGAGTTCAAAAGAGATAAACAAGGTTATAATAGAGATGCATGAAAAAAGAGCAAAAAAGGGGCTGCGTTGAAAAAGTCCTACTACGCTTACCACAACCCCACACTAAACTATGGGAACATGGTAAGCTCCGTCTGGCCATGCCATGATTGTCAAAAACAATCAATGACATTCACGGCACAGACGAACTTTTTCAACGCAGCCCAGAAACAATAATTTTTTAAACTTCTTTTTAATATTATTAATAAATGAAATTCATTGATGAGATTGATTCTGAAAAATACATAAAAAACAAGAGAGTACTTCTCAGGGTTGACTTTAATGTCCCGATAGATTACAGGGGATTGATTGCTGATGACTCAAGGATTAAGGAAGCTCTGCCTACGATAAATTATATTCTGGGAAAAAAGCCCGGGCAGCTCATAATAATTTCCCATCTGGGAAGGCCTGGCGGTGAAAAGATTCAGAAATACGGAATGGAAAAAGTGGCCAAGGCTCTTGAAAAGATTATGAATAAAAGTGTTTATTTTGTTGATGACTGCTTAAAAGAAATTCCTGAAGATAAAAATATTGTTCTTCTTGAAAACCTGAGGTTTTACAAAGAGGAGGAAAATAATAATAAGGATTTTGCAAAGAAACTGGCTGAAAAAGCAGACCTGTATGTGAATGACGGCTTTGCTGTCTGCCACAGGAAACATGCTTCTGTCCATTCTGTGACTAAATTCATTCCGGGCACTGCAGGCCTGCTTGTGAAAAAGGAATTAACTGTCTTAAATGAAAAATGGGAAAATCCTGTTGTCATGATAATAGGAGGAAGCAAACTATCGACAAAACTCAGGCTGATAAGGAATATAATAAACAAATATGACAATGTTTTGCTGGGCGGGGCAATGATATTCACTTTTTACCGGGCAATGAACATGGAAATCGGAAAAAGCTTGTGTGAAAATGAGTATTTAATGGATGCAAAGCTGATGAAAAACAACCCAAAGCTGATACTGCCCGGGGATGTTGTAATTTGCGAAGACAGTGAAGGAAAAGGTAATATTAAAACTGTTCCGGTTGAGAATATACCTGAAGGATGGATTGGTTTGGATTTAGGGGAAAAAACCATTAAGGATTACAGGAAAAAGCTGAAAAACGCACAAACAGTAATATGGAACGGGCCTCTGGGAAAATTCGAGATTGAGAAATTCAATAACTCAAGTTTAAAGATTGCTGAATTTTTAGTTAAAAATAAGAAAAAAGTAATTATCGGCGGTGGGGACACTCTGAAAGCACTTGAAAAATACAAAAACAAATTTTATTATGCCTCAACAGGAGGAGGCTCTTTCCTGAGTTATTTGTCCGGAGAAGAGATGCCTGCATTAAAAGCACTTGATGAGAATGAGGTTGAGTTCTTTCTTTGATGCTTATTCTTCCTTAATATTAACCTTAATTTCGGACAACTCATTCAGAATATTTTTTATTTTGTAGATGTTAAGCATGGGATTTATTGAATCATGCTTGTCTTTAGCATAATTAATTTCTTTTTCCTTGTCTTTTATCTCACCGTTTATCCTTGCGAGGTTTGCATCAAACTCCCTGATTTTCCAGAAGCTGCTGCTGGCTTTTATCTTCTGGCTTATCTTTTCTGAGCTGTTTTTTATTTCATTTAGTTCCTTCTGCAAGTCCTTTAATAATTCTGATGTTTTCCCAATCGCACTTATTGTCTTTTCCCTGTCTTTGTTCTTCAGGCTGATTTTTCCTGTATCAATCTGTTTCTTTAAGTCATTGAGAACCTTTTTTATCTCAAGGTGTTTATCCTCTGATAATGCCTCGCCAGGATTTTCTATGTATTTATTTACCAGTTTATCATTAATCGCATGATTGTATTTTTTAAGTGCTTTTTTTAGTTTTGAGAAATTCTTGCTTATCTGGTCATTTTTCTCTTTTAGTTCATTATCTGTTTTTTCTTTTTCTTTTTCAAATTCCCCTAATGAACTGAAATCAGTTGTCTTTTTTAATTTATTCAGCTCTTTCTCTGTTTTTTCTTTCTTCTCTTTTATTTTGTTTATCTCATCCTTATGCTCATTTATTTCCTTTTCAATCTCTTTTCTTGAGCTTATCTCATCCTCTCTTTTTTTCAGCAATCCTTTTATTTCATCTATCTTATCAAGGTTTAAATCCTGTAAATTAGAGCTTATTCTTGTTACTATCTTTTCTATCTGGCTTAGTTTTTCAGCCACAAGATTAACCTCGTGCGCCATGAATTCCTTTAATATGAAATAATTCTTCTGGGTTTTTTCATTCAGTATGTCTATGCTTTCAAAAAATGTCTGGCAGAATTCCTCCAGCTCAGTATATTTTTTTGTAGGGTTTAAAGAATGCAGGAAATTTTTTGTATATTCAATGTAATTCTTCCTGTTGCCTTCCATTATCTGAATGTGCCTTGAAGGTATGTTCTTGTTCTGAAGCTCTGTTGTTTCTAATTGCTCAAGTGCATTTAATGCGTCTTTTTTTAATTCTATTATTTGTTTTACTGCATGGTGCATGTCTATGTTTATGCTTTCTGACTTTTTGTATAATACATCATTAAGAAAATCCTCTATCTCACTAATCTTTATGGTTTTTTCTTCCTCTTTTTTAGGTTTTTTCCATCCAAATAATCCCATTTTAAGCCCTTTATGATTAAAATATCCGTCATTTTTATATATTTTATTGTTTTTTAATACAATATGAACAAGAAAAGAATATTTAAGCAAAGGCAGGAAAAGAGGAAAAAGATTGCTGCTGAAAGAATAAAGGAATTGTTTAAGCAGGCTGATGAGGTTTTTGATGAAAGCCCTGAATTAAGCAATAAATATGTTAATCTTGCAAGGAAAATGGCCATGAAATACAGGGTGAAGATTCCAACTAACTTAAAAAGAAGATTCTGCAAACATTGTTATAGTTATTTTAAACAGGGAAAAACCTGCAGAGTAAGGTTAAATAAGGGGAAGATGGTTTATTATTGTTTAAACTGCAAAAAATATACAAGGATTCCTTATAAGAAATGATTTCTGGAAGTTTAATTGTTAAGAAAAATAATATTTACTATTCAGTAATAAAAAAACTTATAAATAATAAAATATTCTGACCATTTATGAACAAAGAAAATAAATCAATAAAAACAATTAACGAGAAGAGGGAATATGAAATATTATCTTCTATTGTAAATAATAATTTCCCAAAATATATAGTTGATATAGGATCTAATGATGGCATTAACTTATCTAATTCATTCCCTTTTGTTAAAGAAGGATGGCAGGCTTTATTAGTTGAAGCAAATCCTTTTGTCTTTGATAAATTAAAAGAAAACCTGAAAAATTATCAAAATGTTACTACTTTAAATTGTACATGCTCAAATAATAATGGATATGGTCATTTATATCTAGGAAATGATGGAGAACTGGGACTGCTCTCTAGTCTATGCACCGATTCAAACCCCTGGTTTGAATATGCAAGATCTGATAAAAAGGTTCAAGTTAAAGTTAAAAAATTAGAAAGTATTCTGGATGATGCTAAATTCCCTTCTGATTTCGGAATTCTCCTAGTTGATGCAGAAGGAATGGACTTTGAGGTTTTGGAAGGCTTAAATTTTGACAGATATAGGCCAGGCATAATTGTTACAGAAGAATATCGTCATAATCTTACAAAACATAAAAAGAAATATCAACTATTAAAAAACAAAGGATATTTATTAAAACACAAAATAAAATGTAACACAATCTGGGTTAATAAAAAACACAGTAATTCAGATTCTATTTTCAAACATTTAAATGATATGGAAAGAATTCTTCAAAAATACTTGATTCCGAAATCATCAAGTCTTATAAAATTCGAGGATATTAAAGGTCTGTTTAACCATAAAAAATATTCTGTTGAATTAATAAAAAAACCAAAATGGGAAGATGACGCATTGATATTCAAGATTGAACCACTAACCACTGAGTTAACTTATAAGTGGTCCGTAAAGATTCATGAAGATAAATATCCTTTAGCTTCACATGTATGTGATAATGAAGAACTTTTAAACAGAATAATCTGCTCAGACAATGCTGCAGAGATAATAAATACTTCCTGTGTAAAAGGTAAAGATATGCAATTCAGGATAACAACATATGATTATTTGAAAGGTAAATCCTTAGACAGTTTATTACCAGATGCATCAGACGAGACTATATTAAAACTTCGTAATGGGCTAAAAAAATGCGTAGAATCTTTATTAAAATCCGGCGTTAATGTTTTTGTCAGGGACTTAAGCGATTTCATTGTTGTTCCCAAAGGGGATGAATATAAAGTGATTCTTACAGATTTTAACGCAATTATGGACTGTTCCAACGCAAATAAATATAGTAGAGAAAAGGTTATGGAAATTATTGGTTGTATTATAAATAAACTCGTAACTGGGGAATATAAACCTTTTATTTCACAGAGACCTACAATGATAGACCTTGAGAGTAAAAATGATTTCAGAATTTAGAAAATTTAAAATTTCGAAGAATTTATATATCTTCTATTTTTAATCAATATATGAAACTAACAATTTTGGGCTCTGCAGGAAATATACCTATACCGAGGCCTTTTTGTAATTGCGAAATTTGTAAAAAAGCAAGAAAACAGGGCGAGCCGTATAAGCGATGCCTTTCTTCATTGTTTATTGATGATATTAAAACACTGATTGACTGCCCTGAGGACATTGCAGAATCATTAACCAGAAGGAATGTAAAAGATGTTGATAATCTTTTCATAACACACTGGCATCCGGACCATTGCTTCGGCCTAAGGCTGATTGTTCAGGCACATTATGATTTCGCATTAGATAAGCCAAACAAACAGATTAATGTTTATATCCCGAAAAGGGTTTATAAAATATTGGAAGAGAAATATTTTGTCATAAAACATTTTTTAGAAGAGAAAAAGATGGGCAGACTGGTTTTAATTGAGCACGGCGATAAAATCAAATTTAATGATATTACAATAGAAGTTGCAGGCTATAACGGAAAGAATTCCACCCATTATGCTTATTTGATAAAGGAGAAGGGAAAGAAGGTTTTATATGCACCGTGCGACACAATAGACTTAAAACAAACATTTACTGATTTGGATTTATTGATTAATGAACAGGGCTATTTCTCCCCTGAAATAAAATGGGAAATCTCTTTTGGAAGCCTGATAAAACGATTGAATAAATGGAAGCCTGAAAAGACTATATTAACCCATATCTCGGAAAATGAAATCAGAAGATTTGGATGGGAACATTTTGAGAAAATGCAGAAAAAATATCCTGATTTAAATATAGAATTCGCATATGACGGAATGGTTATAAATATATAAAATAGTTAAAATAATATATTTCTCACTTATTAGTAGTAAATAATCGAAACATTTATATATTAGTTTTGCCATATATAGTAATATGACAATAAATAATAATCTTGAGGATGAAGTCAAAGAAGGTTTTATGGGAAAAATAGGCAGGAAAGCAGGCAAAATTACGGGCTTCTTAGGTTTATTAACAGCTTTAAGTCCATTGGGTTTGAAAGCATATTCTATTAATGGCAATGTTAAAGATATTCATGAACACAAAAACATGGCAGATAGAGAGGTTGTAATCAAAGATGTTAATGATCCTTCCAGAATAAAAACTGCTTATACAGATGCAAATGGTGATTTTTCTGTTGACTGGTCATTTAACCAGGCTCCTGTAGTTTATAATATTTCTCCTGAAAATGGTGCAACAGGGGTTTCAACAAGTCCTGAATTAAAGGTTGTTGGAACAGATGGAGATGATGATCCTTTAAGCATAGAATTCTATAAAGCTTCAAATGACTCTTTAATAGGCTCGGATAATATTCAAAGCGGCGATACTGCTTCTATTGTGTGGAATAACTTAGATGAATCTACATTATATGAATGGTATGTTAAAGCTGCAGATGGAGAAGATACAACCACAAGCAATAAATGTAATTTCACAACTGAATCTAGTGGAGGAATAACTGAGGAAGAGAAAAACAAGATAGATATATTCGGAGAAGATAATATTTTAAAGGTTATTGGGGATTATGA
The DNA here is from genome assembly GCA_016928115.1 of Candidatus Woesearchaeota archaeon. GTDB lineage: Archaea > Nanobdellota > Nanobdellia > Woesearchaeales > UBA9642 > JAFGLI01. The sequence continues at coordinate 25,508 of JAFGLI010000022.1, forward strand.
TGATAAATTTGAAGGAGACATTCTTGATGCTAATGGAAGGAAAGTCGGAGAATTAGAAGAAATCATGGGCTCAGAATATGGCTTTTCTGTTTCAAAAGTTCCTCAGGGAGTTTACTTTATGATTTTAAAAAGAAATGGAGAGAATATTGCCCAAGTTAAGTTTTTAGATGTGGAAAATAAGGTTTTTGGAGTCAGCCCGAAATGGAATATTGAAGAAGATAATGTTTCTTCATCTGATTCATATAAAAAGGAAACTAACTCTTCAAATGAAAGAACAGAAAGTTTAAAATTAAGAAGTACTAAATTAGACAGTCTGGAATTCCTTATAAAAGGAGATTCAGGAACATGGGAAAGAGTTACATACAGAACAGCCAATCCTGATGAAACCAATAATTATGATTTTAGTGTTATAGATAAAACTATTTTTGACAGCACCATGATGGATTTTTATAATGAAATTACTGGAAGGGGAACGGAATTTGGCACAGCAAGATGGGTTTTGGACACAATACAATATATGGTTGATACAACAGATATGTCACAGGCAATGATTAATACTATTGTCTCAATAATTAATGATGAGGTTATTTATATGACTAACAACCAAATAACACCTGTAATTAATTTTACAAACACCCACCCTGAACACTACTACGGCGCTGATACAATCAATATTTATGTAGATAATGATATACCTGGAATGGGAGAACATAGTGAAGAATCAATAGAAGGCTATGATAACAATGATTACACACTGGAAACAGCTTATGTTAAATTAGTATGTGGTGACTATCTTTACAGGGGAGTAATCTTACAGGAAATACTTCAGACCTTAGGCTGGGTATGTGACTCTGACCTTGAAAACAGTGTTTTTAATGGAAGTTCTGCCTCACATTATTTAACAGAAGCAGATTCATTATCAAGAATTCTATATTTGAGAAATCCCAAAAACATATATCCGGATGAAGATTCCAAGCCAGAAGGATGGTAATCTAATTCTTATTTTTAAATTATTTTAACAGGGAATTTGTGATACTCATCATCACCAAAAAAATCTGTTGGATGACAGCTATATGTTATTTTCCCTCCGCTATAAGTGAAACAATCATTATCCGCCCACCATGCTGTTGTAAAAGGAGTTCTATCACAACCTTGGCATTCAGCAGCATCTACACATTTAACGCCATTCCAATATTGGCCACTTGGACAGCATCTTCCATAAGTGTCTGGGTCAAGAGGGTTATCTCCCTGGGAGCAGTAGGCTTCATCATCAGGAGAGGAATATGAAGTATCTCTGACAGCTCTGTTTACACCAGGAGGTTGTTTACCACATACTGCAGATTTCTTGTTTGTAGAAGTTACTTTTTTATAACAATCCTCATCTCCACAATCTATCTTACCATCATTATCATCATCTATGCCGTTGTTACAGTTTTCTCTAGGGAACCATACAGGGTCTGATGAATCATACATATCATACCATTCACTAAATCCTTCAGTCATGGTCTGGACTCTTACAGTCATGGCTAATGCCTTATTATAAAAATCATCATTAATGTTTGAAAGAGTAAAGGTTTTTGTACATCTATAAGTATATCTTCCTCCACTAGTGCCTGTGCTTATACAGGGCATTTTATCAGGAGTATCAGTATCATAATAGCCATTGAAATAAACAGTATCTGCAGTAGTACTGGTTTCCCATGCCCTTGTTGCTTCACAATTTCCAAAATTACATTCACCTGCCCATATAAAGGCAGATATATAATCTAAAGTATTCATGGTTGAACTTATATCACATCTTAATGTTACACTTTCACCCGGAGCAAAGAATCCATTAGTAATTGAACAGGATTCAATAATTGGTGTCCTATCACAATAACTACCACTATAATCCTTAATCCATCTCCATCTGCCCCCTTCATAAACACAAGTGTAATCATCCAATACATTACATTCTGTTCCACTGTAACATCTTTCTTCACATCCCCTGGTACTATCACAATCTAAATAATCAATATCACACCTGAATGTACATGAGGACCTTGATAATATACATCCTGGGGGAGTAGAGCTTTCACACTGGTCATAATAATCAGGCCAACACATTGGTTGGTCATAAAGCCCTTCACATCCGGACCCGCCGGAAGGGGAGCCTGTACATCTGCAAGTGCCATCAACACATGAGCAGGAATTTGCAGAATACAAGGAATATTCACAATAATTATTGTAAGGGTTTGCATGAGAATAATGAGGATTTTTTACATCCGGAACATTTATTTCACAACTGGCACAATCCGTATTCCCTGTACATGGGCCTTCAACAGGAACACCATATATAGGATATATATCCCCGTAACAAAAACCCTCAAAAGAGTTTTCACAACAGGCAGTTCTGGGAGCTGAAAAGGTTTGCCTGCATGTAATATCACAAGGACTAATGCCATCACAGTCAGGATCATCACAATCATATAAATTATCACAGTCATTATCTATTCCGTCTGAACAACAATTACCATAATATGAACAAAAATCATTTTCAGTTTCAGTTCCACATCTTCTATCTGAAGTTAAATCACATTCATTCCAGGGTGGACCACCAGCATTAGGCCTTGTGCCTCCACAACCATCTGTAGTGTCACATTCATTATAATACTCACAGGAAACACAAGGACTAATGCCATCACAGTCAGGGTCATCACAATCATATAAGCCGTCGCAATCATTATCAGCACCATCATCGCAATTGGTTTCTGTGGAAGGAACACTTGTTGTCCACTTCCAATCACCACTGTTGGGCTTTACACAAGTATAACCATCTTTATTATTACATTCTGTTCCACTGTAACATCTTTCTTCACAACCATCATCATAATTATAATTACATTCAAGATAATTATCATTGCAACTGAACTGGCAGTTCCCGCTGTCTAAGTCACAAGTAGGTTTTGTTCCCCCCCTACAGTCGGGATCCCAATCTCCATCACATCTACATTTTCCACCTTCACACATACATGTTCCAACACGGCCTTGTTCATAATAACAACTGCTTGAAACTAAATCAGTATTAGGAAAACCAGGATCTGAACCAGAGCGGCTACCACATGAATAACAGTCATAAGTATTATAACAATTATTATCAGATGCTGAATTATAGCAAGAGGTACTGTAAGAATCAGCACAACACACATCATCAACTACAAAGTCTTGCCTGCATCCGCAATTACAATCAGGATCTTCAATACCTGGTTTACAATCTATTCTGCCGTCGCAGTCATTATCTACGCCATCACCACAATTGGTTTCAGGGTCTCCCTCCCTATGTTCACAGCCATTATCCCAATTATCATCACAGTTTTGCCAGCCGGATTGACATTTAACATTTACAACTAAACATCTAAGAGGATCTGCTCCTAAGAGAGGATCAGGCCAATGCCATAATCTATATCTTGTATAGCCCTCAGGTAAATGATTAATTACATCATCAGAACACGGACCAGTAAGCACATCGTAACTAACATGAACACCAGATTTTGCAAACGCTTTAGTGCATCTTGCAGTATTGCCCCCACCAATACAATTACCAATATCACAAGTAAGCAAACTGATTCCTAAGTCTGGGGAAGAAAGTGAATTACACTCGCTCCTATCATCATAAAAATAATATCCGGATGGGGTTGTAATCTGGCTCAGACAATCAGATTCTGAACATACCCCACAATCACTCCAACCAGTATAGATTTTAAACAAAGCAGAATCTCTGCATAACTCTGATCCTGCCGCACTAACAAAACCAATTGAAAACATAAACATAATTATTACAATTATAAAAAACAACATCTTTCCTTTTATTTTATTTAATTTCATTTTTTATTATTCCCACACAGCCACTATTAACTTAACGGGCTGCTCATCCAGTTTAACCAGTCTTTTGTATTGTATTAGATTTTTTATATTTGATGATGAAAGTTCAACCATGAAATAAGGCTTTATATAAGGAGTGCCTTCACAGCAGTCTAAGTATATGGCATGAGTATCATTGCCAGGAATATTTATTATGACAGTAGAGCCTTCTTTCCGGTTCATACATAATTCACTTGCATTTATATAAACTCCCTCATATGTTTCATCAAAGAAATCACAGTCTCCATCATCAAAACTCAAACCCTGGCAGTCAGGGTTGCACCTGTTCTGTGAATTTGTGCAGTCAGCATGGCATGTTCCATTTGTCAATATAAAATTTTCTGTATTTGTTCCTCCTGTATTTATCAGAACCTGTTTTATGACAGTATCATAGCCTTCCTTAACAGCCCTTACATAATGGTTCCCGCTTGGCGCTGTAAGCGAATAAACCCCCCCGCCGTCGCTGTAAGTTTTGTATTCTGAACTGCCTGCAAACAAGGATATTTCTGCTCCTATTATAGCTATGCCCGGGTCAGAATCATCAGAAACAACCCCGCTCAATAATCCCATACAATCCGGGTCAGGGCAATTTGAGCAGTCTGCTGCCTTTCCTGTAGATGCGTCCTTTATTTTCTCAGGACAGACACCATCATTTTCACCGCAAAATATATAATTATAACTATTGACAGTTTTCCTGTATATTCCGCTGGGATTTGTTACATTTACACATCCGCACCCTGCATCATTATCAGCCTCAACACCGTAAATGGGGTTCGTAAGTGCGAAAACATAATAAAGAGATGAACATAATACTAAGAATGCGAATATTCCTAAAAAAACCCTCTTTTTTCCCATTGTTTCAAAATATGAATGTTATTATTTATAAATTTTTCTTATTAAAATAATTCATTTATCAGGATAAGCTTTTTTGACCAGGTCTTTTTTATTTTCAAGCCTTTTTCTTACGGGCTTAATTATATCATTTATTTCTTTTGAAACTGCTTTCTTTAAATCAAGCGGGTGTAATTTATGATTCTTAAAATCTTTCTCAAGTTCAGCATAATCCTTATATATCAAATCCCCACCAAATTTTTTATCCCTTTTTACAATAAACTCATCATTAACCATAAACAGGACATTCTTTACAAACAAAAGAATCCCGTTATCCTTTGTTTCGCCTGCCTTGCAGTATGACCTGTTTATTTTTTCATCAACCTCTTTTTCTGAATCCAAAAGCCCGATCTTTGAGCCTGTATCAGAAGCACTCATCTTCCCGCCTTTTAAGCCGGGCAATAAAGGCGTGAAAACGCATGTCGGCTTATTATAGTTCAGTTTAGGCAATATCTCTCTTCCAAGCATATATATCCCTCTCTGGTCAATGCCTGAAAAACAGACATCGGCCTTCAGGTAAACAGGATCCAGCACCTGCATCAAAGGATATACATAACCTCCTAATTTAGGGTCATCCTTGAACCTCACAACTTCAGCTGCTGCCCTTCTTGCCCTTTTTAATGTAACCTCTCCCATAAGGTGCAATAAATCCATCTGGTACTTCTTATCAAGCTGAAAATCAGAGCCCCTTACAAACTCAAGTTTTTCAGTTTTTATATTCAATGACTCAAGCAAAGCCTTTACTGTTTCCTTATAATACTCTGCCCTCAGCTTCAACAGCTCCCACGGGCTTTTCATGTCATCCAGAAAAGCATGCAGGTCAGCTATTAAAAACTTAACATTAAACCCTGCTTTAAGAAAATCCCCTATCTTAATTATGGGGAATATGTGGCCTACATGTAATTTACCTGTGGGGGCATAGCCTATATAAGCAGAGGGAATTTTCTTTTTCAGAATATCTTTTAATTCATCATCCTGAACAGTTTCCTCAGTATTCCTTTTTATTAATTCAAACTTTTCATTTAAATCCATATTCAATAAACCCTCAATAGTGTATTTTACTATTTATTATTTAAATATTTTTATTTACCAGCAACCAATAAAACAAAAAATTTAAATATTAGGGATAATAAACAATATTGCTGAAATAAACATTCATTCAAAAATGACAAATTTCAGGAGGGTTTATTATAAAAAATTAGACTGAATAATAAATATGGTGATAAAAAATGGAAGAAGAGAAAAAATTTTCTAAAAAACTAATGGGAAGGACTATTGTCAGCAAAACAGGAAAAAGATTCGGTGAAGTCGGGGACATTATATTTGAAACACGTTCCGGAGAACTGATACATCTTGTTGTGGACAAGCCAACCACATACACTGAAAAACTTCAGCTTGAAAAAAACAAAAACGGAGAGATACTCATACCTTTTTCAGCAGTTATTGCAGTGGGTGACTTTATTGTTGTTGCTGAAGAAGAAATTATTTAATTTTTTATTATTTGCTTAATATTTCTTTGACATAGTCAAAGTTTTCTTCATATATGTGCGCGGAAGAGGATATAGTTGTAATCTTTCCTTTCTTAAGGCTTTCATCATATTTTTCCCCGTCTATTAGCTTGTCTGCTACATATTCATACAAACACACTAACTGAAATATATTTGCGGGCCAGCCTATAAAAAACTCATTGCTTCTTATGAATAATGTAAGATTTAATTTTTTATCCCTTATCATGAAATGAAGATTCATAAGGCTGGGCACTGAATCTTTGGACATATCCAGATCAGTTAAGGGATTGAAAAGAGAAATCACGGCTCTTCTTGAGTGAAGGGATTTTTTTAAAAGAGGTATTACCCATGAATGTATCTGGTCTTTCCTGTTCTCAAAATTAAATATTCTCGGGCCATATGTAAAGCCGTAAATGCCTGCAGGCTCTTTTTCAATGATTAAATTTTTAAGCTCTTTTTTATTAGGATAAACCCATTTTTTAAAACTATTTAATATATCTATTGGCTTGTCAGGGTCTTTCAGGGGATTATTTATCTCAACAACCATATTAATCAGTTCCTTGAATATCCTGCCGTCATTGTCAGGCAAAGAACTCCCTTTATTAAGAATCTGCTTAAGCCCTTCTCTCCATCCATCCATTATTGTTTCTGATTTTATTTCCATTTTATCATTTAATAAAATTTTTTAGTGTTAAATTGGACTCCCTTTTGCTGAAATCATAGCAAAAGAAAGGTATGTTATAGCTTTTGAGTATGAAGCTTAATTCATGGATTATCTCTTTAGGATAAATATTCCCTGCCCTGAAAAACCTTATCCTGTCACCCCCGTCAAAAACATTCAGTATTTTTTCCCTTGTCTTTATGAAATCATTGAACTCCGGCTTCTGAAAATCATTTATGTTGTGCAAGGTTGTTTTTGCGTATGTCCTTTTGCTCAAAAATTCATCGCCGTAGTTATTAAATATGCTTGAAAATGCAATCCTGAACCTTATTGGTATGCCGCAGCTTTTGAATACAGCTTCCTCATCATAACAGAACTCATTTATTTTCTCCTTGCAGCTTTTAATTAAATCTATCATAAGTTCCTTCTGCTCTTTCCAGTCATAATTCCAGAACCTTATGTAATTCCTGTTGTACTGGTAAAAGCCCCGAATATTGGACTTGTTGAGCTTGTTTATGTCACCGAAAAACTCAATAAATTTTCTTCTCTGGATGGTATTCGCTGAAACCAGCGACCTTGCTATTGACATAATGAAATCCCTGAACTCATTATTGGTTTTGTATTTCTGGAAAAACCTGTATACATCAGCAGCAACAATGCATTGTGCACATGCTAATCCAATAAGGGAATCATCCTTTTCCTGAGCATATTTCTCCCATTCTTCCCTGTCAAAAACATAAACCCCTGTCTGTCCAAAAAAACAGGGTGAAGGGGATATTCCAGTATTATTTATATTTAATTTTATATTTTTTTCATGAAATAGTTCGATTGTTTTTTCAAAAAAATCAGAATAACTATGCAAACTTTTATCATCTATATTAAATATAACTTCCAGATTATCGCTCCTGAACCTTGAAAATATATCGAGAAAAGCCAAAACCTTGTTTTTGTCATGAATATTATTGAAATTTATTATTATATTAATGCATCTCCCATAATCCTCTGCATCTATTGCAATCCTCTTTATGAAATCAGTTATTTTTTCTTCAGGATTATTGAAAATAAAATACTCAAAATTATTAAATGCGATTGCATCATTAATATTTGAGATTGTTTCCTGCATAGCAGAATACAATAAAGAAAGACTCTCAAAATTCTCGCATTCTATTAAAACAGCATTCAGCTTGCTTATCCAGGAATCCCCTCCGAACCTCAACAATATATTCTGGCTTTCATATTTTTCCATGGGCATAGAAGGCAAAGAAGTCTTCTTTATAAACACCCTTTTCCTGTTTTTTTCAATGACATATTCTCCTTCATCAATATTAAGAGAAAAAACCTTCTCTCCCTTGCCCTGGATGCTGGTTACTTTAAGAATATTATCATCAACAAGTTTGTTTAAATGATAAAGAATCATTCTGTGCAATCCTGCTTTTTGCTTTTTGGCTTTGGCTTTTTCTTCCCTGTCAGTGCTTTTTAATTTTTTTTCTATGCTGGCATAATCAGAAGAGAATAATCTGGATATGATTTCATGGGTGGAAATATTCATATTGGGTTCTTTCTTAAAAAGTTCAAGGATTGAATGTTGAATATCCCCCATTTTATTATTGGAGAGTAGTATTAATTTAAAAATGTTTTGTTTCAGGACTGTTTCAGGAAAAATATTGCTTATAATTAAAAAAATAAAGAAAATTAACTAAAAAACCGGAAATACTGCGAAAAATCTTATTTCATTATAAAAAATAAGGTTTGTTTCAGGAATTTCCTGAAACATTCAGAAAAAAATAGTAAAAAAAGTTTTAATATTTTTAAAATAATTATAGAAAAAATAAAAAAAGTTCGGGGGAATAAAAATGGATAAAACAAAAGAATTACTTTTATTGAGCTACTTTAGAAGGAATGCCAGGGAAACATTGACAAAGATAAGCAAGAAAACAAAGATTCCGGTATCAACAATATTTGATAAGCTTAAAAAATATGAAGGAAATATAATAAATAAGCACACATGTCTGATAAATTTTAAAAAATTAGGATTTAATCTTAAAGTGAATATTCTTTTTAAGCTTAAAAAAGACAACAGGGAAGACTTCCAGGAATTCCTGAAAAAGCATTCAAAGGTAAACAGTGTGTTCAGGATAAACAACGGCTTTGATTATCTTGTTGAAGGAATTTTCAGGGACATAAAAGAGCTTCAGGATTTCGGGGATGAAACTGAGAAATTTGATATTGCAGACAGAAAGGATTTTTTCATACTTGATGACATTAAAAGGGAAGACTTTTTATCAAAAGAGATTCATCTTGAATTGATTGGCCTTAACAGCTAAAAATTTATAAACCTGAAAAAGTTTTGATTATTTATGGAAATAATTAGGGGAATTGATATAATAGACTCAGGATTATATATTAAGGAAGAAAAAACCCTGATTATTGGAGATATGCATATCGGGTATGAGGAATGCCTGCGTGAAAACGGGTTCTTGTTGCCGAAATTTAATTTCGGGGAAATGAAAAAAAGAGCGGGAAAGATTATTGATTTAATTGATGTAAAAAAGATAATTATAAACGGGGACTTGAAGCATGAGTTCGGGAAGATAAACAAAGATGAATGGAGCAAGATTAAGGATATGATTGATTTTATCAGGAAAAAAGGCAAAGTTATTTTGATAAAAGGAAACCATGATGTGCTATTGGATAAGATAGCAAAGAAAAAAGGTTTGAAGATTAATAATTATATCAAAACAGGAGATATATTGATAACCCATGGTGATAAAATTCCCGGTTTGCTGAAAAAGAAAAACCATATTAAAACAATAATAATAAGCCATGAGCATCCTGCTGTTGTATTGAAGCATGGGATAAGAAAGGAAAAATTCAGGTGCTTTTTAAAAGGAAAATGGAAAAGCAAGAACCTCATAATTATGCCGGCATTCAACTGGCTTTTTCCCGGAGCAAATCTGCTTGAAGGCAAATTCTTATCTCCTTTTCTCAAAGAAACAGGCCTGAAAAACTTTAATTTTTATATTGCAGAAAACAAATTCAACAGTGTTTATGATTTTGGCAAGTTGGGGGATTCTGATATTGTATGATAAATTATTTCTTCTCCTTCTTATATTCAAAAAAAGAATATAAAACAGCAAAAATAACCAATGAAAGAACAGGAATCATAATCAGAAGAACAGAATAATCAGGGAAGAAAAAGCCAAGAAAAGCTATTAAAGCAGCAATCTTGAAAAGCTTTCCTCCAAGCCTGTTTGTCTTGTTCCATACTTTCTCACTGCTTAAGGTCCAGGGAGTCCTTATGCCCACAAACCAGTTCATCTTTGCATTCTCTGTTAATACACCTGCATAAAAAAACAAAAGGCCCATGGCAGGTATTAAAAGCCTGTTCATGTCAAATAAAACATTGAAATTCCATAATATTATAAGAAAATAAATATAAAGCATAAATATAACCATGAAAAGAATAAACAAATCATAATATCTCCTGAATTTTTTTATATTCCCTTTCAAAGGGTCTATTTTTGGAATTAATAAAAACAATAAAAATAATCCCAAAATAATCAAAGGCAGTAAAAATAATCCCCAGAACTTAGGCATGTAACCATCCACTTGGCCTTGTGCATTCCAGTGGGAAGCCATCTGCCCAGGCATCCTTGGGTATAAATAAACAGCACTAATAAAAGAGATCAATATCAACAGAATTGTGATTATATTTGTTTTTTTCATTATTATTTATCTTATTTCCTGTGTTTATTAATATTTCTGATTTCAACCAAAAAGAATATAAATAACAAAAACTATAGAGAAACTGAAAATGGAAAAAAACCTGATTGCAGTCATCACTGAAATGAACCCTCAGGTGGAAAAAGGAAAAATAGGAATAATCGTAAACACACCTGAACCCTATGGGAAATTTGGTGCATTGATAGATAAGGAATACATAAAAAAACACTCTTTAGGAATAGCCTGTATTCTTGAAGCTAAATTAGATGCTGATAAAGGATATTTTGCTTTGAATATTCCTGAAGGGGAAACAATATATGAGTATCAGGAATAATTGTTAATGATTGTTTTACTACTATAAAATAGAAAAGTTTATATATTCTTTTTATTTTTCTCTGTTAAATATATGGAGGGATATTTTGGCAGATATTGAAGAAGTTAAAAACAGCATTCTGAAATGGCATTATGGTATTCTTATTTATGATGTGGAAAATATTAAAGAAATTCAGGACATAAGAAATAAAAGAATGCAGTTTCAAAAATTTACCAATTTTCTTTATGATAAAATAGGGGATAAAAAAGAAAACGGAAGTATAGAAACATTGCTGATAGTGGATTTCATGAATGGGCAAAATCGTCATTTACTGACAAGTTACAGTGATAATGAAAACATAATTAATCATATCCTTGTTTTGGAAACCAGCATAATAGATTACTGCAAGAATAACAAAAGCTTCATTGAAATGTTCAAAAGAAACATCTTGCCTGAAGATTATGAATTGTTCCAGCCAGTTATCATAAAAAATAATGAAGGAAAAGAAGGATGCAGGATGGATATGGTAATAACCGGCGACTATTCAAGAATAAACGACAGCCTTAAAAAATGCTACAATGAAGCTAAAGAAATTTATACTCATTCAGCATAATATTATTTTCTTAAAATCACAGAATTGCCTGTGGGGTCTTCTATTGTTATCTGCAAAGAATCCCTGCCCCAGAGAATCCTACCTATCTTCTTTATCTTGTTCTTTATCTTTTTCCTTTCTGCATCATCCTCTTCCCCTTCTTTAAGTTCCTCAAGCTTTTTCTTTTCTGCGTTCAGTAACCCTTTTACTGTGGTTATGTAGCCGTTTGAAGAGTCAGTTGGTATTATCTCGCTTATTCTCTGGAATTTGATTGTTGCATCTGCTGATTTTATTATTTTTATGTCCAAGTCATTTTCATTCTCAATTTTTATTGTTTCCTTAAAAGGCTTTCTTTCCTCATCTGCCTCAATATCTGACTTGTAATAGCCGCATTTAGTGCAGCTCATTGAAAGAAAATGCGCTATGCCGAATCCATTTATATCTCTAACTTCTTCTTTCATTGTCAGAGAGTTTTCATGACATACAGGACATTCCTGATCGGTTATCTCCATTGAAAGGTCATCCTGTTTTATCTCCTGATTTTCAGCATCCATGTTTCACCACTTATAATTATGCCAAAAACCTTTTAAATAGTTTATTAAACCAGAAAAAATATAATGTAAAACCTATAATTTAAAATATATTCCAAGAAATAAAAAAATTTAAAAACATATTCACTGAAAATTATTCTTCTTCCAGCTCTTCCAATTCTGTTGTGTTCTTCTTAACTATCTGTGCAAAAGAAGGAACTGCAACAATATGGTCCTCGCTGAATCCTGCTATATCCCCGTCAATAGCATCAGTTGTCTTCTTAAGCTTGTTTATTGCCCGTTTCAGCTCAACAAGGTCCTTGTCTTTTAAGTCCTTTATGTCAATAAGGGCAATGGTGTTGTCTTCCCTCAGAGCATGCAATATTGGCTTGATATCAGAAAAGTCCTCAATCTTGAAAGTCTTTACCAAAACCTCAGATTCCTCTCGTTTATGGCCTTCAGTGTCTAATTCAACATAATCCTGCTCCATCTCATCAAAATCCTCCTCATCAGATGCTCCTTTTTTTGAAATTTTATGCCTCATTTTTGATAAAAAACCTGTCATAATACTCCCTCCGTTTTTGAGTTTTATCCTATAATATTAGTTTATAGTTTAAATTATATTAAAACTTATAATTCTTCTTATTTATAAATTTTACTCTATTGAAGTATTTATTTGTTGCTAAAAAGATGAAATTACTTAGCCGTTATTCACAACAATTAATGGAACGTACATCTCTTCTTTTGTAATTCCTGCATGATTTCCAATAAGGTGCTCTTTTTTTTCATTCAATAATTCATCTTTAAATATATAATTTTCCTTCATAATCAGTGCATAATCTCCTATCCTGTTAAAAAGCTCTGGATTTGGCTTGTATATACCAAAATAATTCTTTTTTATTAAATCTTCTGATTTGTATAGATAACAATAATCCTTTAACCTGGTTTTAACATATTTTTCAAACTGCCTGGCCTTGGAAGGCTTTACATAACAATAAGCAACCCTTCCTTCGCCGCATAAAGGCAGTGTTAAGCACTCTTTTAATTCAGGATGGTCTTTCAATTCAATCCTCCTTTTTTCAGGCGTATCTATGAATCCGTGGTCGGAAGTTATAATTAAAGTCGTGTTTGTATTTTTGATTTTTTCAGCAAACTTTTTTATTTCATTATCTATTTTTTCAAAATGTTTGTCTGTTTTCTTTGCATTTACACCAAAATCATGTGCCAATGAATCAAACTCAAGCCAATAAGCATAAATATATTTTCTTCTTTTATTTGAAGTTATGGCTTTTCTTATATCTGTGAACATTCCGTTCATACTATTAAAACCTATTCTCTTTGCTTTTTTTGCAAGAGCTTTTGTGAAAACTGAATCTTTAATTTTATTTGGCTGTACGATAAATGAATCCACATTTATCCTCTCAGAAAAACATTTTTCATTCAGGAGGTCTTTAATTTTTAATTTTTCAGGAATTGGGATTTCTCCTGCCCGTGCTGTAAAAGGCAAAATCTTCACAACCATCCCTAATTCCTTTAAATAAACATTCCATCCTGTGATGCCGTGCTGCTGAGGAGCATCTCCTGTTAGAAAGGTTGTAATTGCTGCTGCTGTAGTAGCTGGAAAAACAGAAGTCATTTTGCCGATAACATGTTTTTTCAGAAATGAATTTTTCTTGTTTTGTAAATAATGAAAACCTAATCCATCTATGACTAATAAAACTATATTTTTTGAATCCTTTAATCTTTCGGGAGGCAATAATTTAAGAAATTTGTATTGTGATTTAGTTCCAAATGATTTTCCAATAGAACTCATCAGATTAACTATGCTCCCGTCTTCGTATTTTGGCAATATCATTAACACTGGTTTAGGTAGTATATTAATAAATATTTCGAAACAATGAAAATATTTAATAAACCCCGAAACATCCTTTGAAAAATGATAACTAAATTCAGGGAAAAAATCAAAAAGCATTTTGAAGAGGTAATTAAATTAAAAACCAGCCCGCATTCAATAGCCCTTGGCTTTGCAATAGGGACATTTGTTGCTATTTTTCCAACACCGGGATTCAGCGTCTGGCTGGGCTTATTAATAGTCTTAATTTATGAAAAAATCAATAAGCTGTCTTTATTCGGGGCAATCGCATTCTGGAATCCTTTATTCATAACACCGATTTTTGCCTGGGGTTATAAAATAGGGGATTATATTCTAAGAACAAAACCCTTAATGGAATATCCTATTGTTCTCATAGATAGGATATACTATATAACCTTGAGATTAGTGATCGGCAACACAATCCTGGGGATTATTATTGCAGTTATGTCTTATTTCATAGTCAGGAAAATAGCAGTTGAATACCAGAAGAAATAAAAATCTTTAAATAAAACAATTACTTCTGTAATAATATGGGCAAAGAAAAAAGGCTTGTGAAATATATTGTTTCAGTTAAAACAAAAGAAGAAAGTCTTCCTTCTAAATTAACTGAATGTATAACAACCCTGTTTGGCTCTCTTTATATAGTTTATGATAAATATGATGAGCAAAATAATGATTTCAGCAAATTATACATGATGCCAAAACCAACAGATAAACCCTTAACTGATGAAGAAATAGAAATAATAAAGAATTCAATAGTTGAAGAAAACTTAGATATGAGCTTTTATGAGCTTAATGAAATAAATGGTCTTATTAAAGGGGTTAAAGAAATAAGCGAAATGATGGATGGGGGTAAAAATACAATATTAAGTTATTTTAAATAATCATATTTATCTTAAAAAATAATTTTTATAAACTAAACTCACTTTCTTGTTAATATGAGGGAAGAAATAAGGTTTCTGGGGATAGATGACGGCCCATTTGATAAATTCAATGAAAAAGATAAAGAGGTTCTGGTAATAGGCTCTGTTTACAGGGGGAATAAGTTTCTGGACGGCTTGATTTCCTGTCATGTTGAAAAAGACGGCGAAGACAGCACAGAAAAGATAATCAAGATGATAAACAATTCCAAGTTTAAAGAGCAGATAAGGTGTGTTTTTCTTGACGGGATTGCTGTTGGCGGCTTTAATATAGTAAACCCTGAAAAATTGGGTAAAAAAACAAATATTCCTGTTATTGTGATAATAAGAAAATATCCTGATTTTGAGGAATTATTTAATGCAATGAAAAAAGCAGGAAAGGAAAAATACATTGAATTCATAAAAAAACTTCCTGAGCCGAAAAAACATGAAGATATATGGTTCCAGAACTTTAATATTGAAGATAAAAAAGCAGAAGAATTCATAGAAATGAGCAGGAACTTTTCCAACATCCCCGAATGCCTGAGAGCATCCCATTTGATTGCTTCCGGCATTAAGAAAGGCGAGAGTAAGGGGCAGGCCTAAGAAAAGTTTTATATAATAGTTATACTTAAGAATAATAAAATGATTGGAAATGAAATGACTAGATCAGATGAAACTTTTGATAAACTTGAAAGAGAAAAAGAAAGTTTTTATTTAAAAACAATGGAAACTGCTTGGAAATTTCTAGAAAAAGGAGAAAAAATAGCAAAAACACTTGAAGGAGACTTTGAAGAAAATTTAAGAAATAGAGATAAAATAAGAGAAACTAATATAAGAAACTTAACAAATGAGTTACAATTATTACTGGCTAAAGCGTATCCTCATATTTGTACACAGCCTTTAGGAGAAGCAGCAGGAGATGCAGAAAGAACTATAAAAATAAACGTAGAAAAGGCTTTACATTATATTGTAACCATTGGAGAAAGAATCTTAAAAGAAGGATATCATATGATTTCTGAAGGAAAAAAGACATCGGATGTAATGGAAAGGGAAAATATGATTAAAGAAAATAAAGTATTAAGAGAATTAAAATCAAGAATACTGATACTAAGACCAATATTGGCAAAGCTAAGAAGTACTAATTAATTTTATACTCTAAAGTTTCTCTGTCTTTTTTTACACTACAAACTTCTTTTAAAGGAGGTATCATACGTGGATCATCCTTAATATAAACAATAGAAGGATATTTTTTATTAATTAATTTTTGAAATGACCTATAACCAACCAAATGCTTAAGACCAAGAACAAAAACCATAATTTTATTATTCAAACCTTCATCAAAGTTAAGTATTCTTTCATACATACGTTTATTTTGATCCCATACATTTCCTTGGTGATCATTAAAAACAAAAACGTCAATATCATTTTCTAAAAAATCTTTACCCATTTCAATATATCTTAGAATACAATCAGAAAAACCAGAATTTTTTTTATTAAATTCTTCTTTATTAACTAACTCAGAAAAAGATACTGGTTTTTTTATTGTAGTATCATTATTTAAAAAAGGAAGAAGTTCAAGAAAAACATTTACTCCAAAAAAATCTTTCAAAGCATAAATATCTCTTTCTATACTTTCACAAATAAAATCGTCCATATGTTTTCTTTCACCAAAAATTACAGAAAAATTTTCTTTTTTATAAAATCTTCTAACCTCTCTTTTTAGTTTATCTGAATCATGTTTTTGTAAAGAAAAATCATCAAAAATATATGTTAAATCTAAATCATTCATACTTTCTTTATGTCTATTTTTTTTGGATGTTAATAACATATTCGAATGAGAATAGATCTAAGTTTATAAATATTACTATTATTTACTTCTGTTTAATAGTAAAATAACTAAAAATAACATTAAAACAGCAGAAACAACAAAACTAATCCCTAAAATCAAAAAGCCAAAACTTATGAAAAAGGATTCAGGAAATAGTGTTATTAATAAAGAATCTTCAGGAAACAAATAATTGCCTGTGAATAATATTTTATGCAATAACATCCAAAAACCTGAAAAATTAATCCTGGATAATAGAAATAATAAAATTATGAAGAAAATAACAAAACCTGAAGAATACATGAAGGCTTTTGAAATTTTTGCCTTTAGTTCTTTTAGATTATTCCTGTACAAAAAATATAAGCCAAAAGAGCTTATTAAAAACAAAAACATGCTCATTGCATAAACAAGCCTTAATTTAAAAAACAAGTTTTTCACATCAATTAAATGGGATTGTTCTTTTTCATTAAAATAATTTAATTCTTCTTTGTCCTGAAAAAAACCAAACAAGTTTCCCGTAATATTTTTGGTTTTCTCTTCACCCAATTCATTAAAAGCATTGTTTTTTTCATACTGCCGATAATAAAAATTATTATTATAAAGATTACAGAACAAAGGGCCTAATAAAATCATAATCACTAAAGAAAATCCAAAAATAAATAATATAAAATTTTCATTATTGAATTTCATTGTGTGTAATAAAGATTGCCTGTTTTCTTCTGCTCCCTGTCTTTAACAGAGTTTTCCTTATTGGCTCTTGGTCTGTGGGTATGCTCATCCCTCCTGAAAGTAATCCCTAAATCCTTTAGAAAATTATTCATGCCCTCTTCCATTGCCATTGGCTTGTTTGCAGAGCCTTTTTTTGCAGGCTCTCCCTCAAAAATCATCAATCTATGTGATAAATAATCAATAAAAAGTAAATCATGGTCAACCACCAAAGCAGATTTTCCCTTTTCCTCAATAAGGTTCCTTATGACTTTTGAAACAGCAAGCCTCTGCTCAACATCAAGATAGGCAGACGGCTCATCTATTAAAAACATATCAACGTTTTGAGATAAACAATAAGCTATTGCAACCCTCTGAAGCTCCCCTCCGGATAACTCATCAAGCCTTTTCTTCATTAAAATATCCAGATTTAAAGGCCTTATCAGCTGAGCCTTATAATCAGCCAGTGCTTTTTTCAGGACTTCTGCAACAAATTTTTCAGAGCTTAAGCTTATATACTGCGGCTTATAAGCCACTTTTATGCCTTTCAACTCCTCCTGTCTATCATCAGCCTTCATCTCTCCTGCCAGAACCTTTACAAAAGTAGTCTTACCAATTGCATTTTCTCCAAGGATGCCTATTATCTCATTCCTGCAAATCTCCCCATCTTCAGCATTCAGCTCAAACTTATCCTTGCCGAATTTCTTTGTAAATTTTTTCCATTGGGTCAGAAAAGAGCTTTTCTGCTTTTCTTCAGGTGCTCTTGCAAAAAACTCTATCTTTGAATCCCTGAACCTTATGTTTTCTTCTTTTAAATAACCTTCAAGATATGTGTTTATGCCTTCTTTTGTTGATTTCACGCCAGAAGCAACACCATAAACAGACTCTTTCCCATACATAAGATGTATCAAATCAGTTAAATAATCCAGAATTATCAAATCATGCTCAATAATCATAACAGCAGTATTCTCATCTGCCAGATTCCTTATGAACCTGCTGACTTTAAGCCTTTGCTTTATATCAAGATATGAAGTAGGCTCATCGAAAAAATAGACATTTGCCTTTTTCAGAACTGCTGCGGCAATAGCTATTCTTTGTAATTCCCCTCCTGAAACATCCTTTACATCATGGTCCATTATAAAGGACAAATCCAATAGTTTTACAATATCATTAAATTCCTTTTCAGATTTCTCATTTACTTTTTTCAACAGATCTTCAACTTTTCCCTCATAGTTTTTAGGAATCAGGTCAACCTGCTGGGGCTTGTATGAAACCCTGATTTTTTTATCAAACAATTTCTGGAAATAAGCCTGTGCTTCAGTGCCCTTGAAATATTCAATAATGTCTTTTTGCGACGCCCGAAAATCCTTTTCCTCGACTTTTCCCAGATTAGGGTTTAGCAATCCTGCGAGTATCTTAAGTGCAGTTGTCTTGCCTATGCCGTTTCTTCCAATTATACCCACAACCCTGCCGAATATAGGCACAGGAAGATTATAAAGCGAAAAGCCATTCTGCCCATACCTGTGAATTGGCTCTTTATTCAGGGCTTCAGGCAGGTTTACAATAGATGTGGCTTCAAAAGGGTCTTTTTTTACGCATATGCCGCAGCCTATGCATAAAGACTCGTCTATCCCGATGTTTCCATTATCCATGTAAACACAATCTTCGCCTGTTCTGTTTATTGGGCATGCTTTGGAAACTAACCTGAACCATTCATCCTTGTCTTCTATTTTTTCCCTGTCTATAACAGCTATTCTTTTTGACATAATAGAAATAAACTTTCAGTTTTTATAAATGTTTTTTAATTATCAATAGAAAAACAATCATACCAATCCAAAAGCCTCTTTGGTCTTTTTTCTTGCAAGGAAATACATAAATATGACTGATATGGGTATGCCTGCTATTGTCAACATGTAAATTACTGAAAAAACCAAAGCCATGATTCTTGCCCAGTTCTTTAGTTTTAATAAGCCCCAGCCAATCAAAATATCAATAACTCCCAGAATTACTAACAAAGCAACTAAATAAATAATAAAATTAGAAACAACTATGGTTAGACCAGGTATTGAACTTAAAATATTCTGAATCGTATAGAAACTGGTTGAAAATGCTAAAATGATAAAAATTCCTTCAAGAATAAACAATATTGCTATAACTATTATTGAAACAGGAGTTTCTTTTTTAGAAACTTCTTTTTTTACATCCTTTTTTGGAAAATTATAAATGCCTTCTTTATTTACATATTTAATTGCTTCATCAACTGTTTTAACATCCCATCCTTTTTCAAGAAGAACTTCCTTCAATTTCCCGGGGGAATAACCCTGATTCTCAGCTTTTCCTATAAAATCAACCAGCTCCTGGTTTGCCATAATATATTTTCTTGAAAAACTGGTTTAAATAATTTTCTTTTTTAAAAATTATAAACATTTAAAAATCTCAATTAATTATATAACTAAAATGAAAGGCTATATTGTTGATTCTAACTACAAATATGAAAAAGATAAAAATATAATCCATTTATACGGCAGGCTGGAAAATGGAGAATCCTTCTTAGTAAAAAAAGAATACGGGCCTTATTTTTACATTAAAAAAAATGACAAAAACAAATTAGAAAAATTAAAAATAGAAGATGAAATTGAAACAGAAGAAACAGACATGAAAAACTTCAATGATGAAGAAGTTGTTAGAATAATCACAACAAAACCAAAATATGTAAAAGAAATAAGAGAAAAACTGAAAGAAAATGATATTGCAACTTATGAAGCAGATATAAGATTTACCCAAAGATATTTCATCGACAATGACATAAAAAGAACAATAGAAATCAAGGGTGAATATGTAAATGGTGAATATGTAAGCCGCGTATACGATGAGCCGGATATAAAGCCTGCTGAATGGAGAGAGCCGAATCTTAAATTATTATCTGTCGATATTGAAACAAGTAAAGACACAAAAAACCTTTATTCAATTTCTTTATACACTGAAAACTATAAAAAATGCTTTATCAATTACAACGGCAATAAAAAACTAAGAAATGCTGTAAAATGCGAAAATGAAAAAGAGCTTATTGAAAAATTCAAGAAAGAAGTTCAAAAACTGGATCCTGATATAATAACCGGATGGAATTTTGTTGATTTTGATTTAAACCAATTAAGAAAATTCTTTGAAAAACACAATATAAAATTTTCCATTGGCAGAGGCACTAAGGAAACATATCTGAGAATATATAATGACTTCATGAGAAGCTCTGTAGCAAATATAGAAGGAAGAATGGTTTTGGACGGAATAGAGATGCTCAGGAAATCCTTTATCAGTGTAAGGGACTATAAGCTGGAAACTGTTTCAAGGCAATTTTTAAGTGAGGGAAAAACCATTACCTCTGAAGGAAAAAACAAGGGGGAAGAAATAAACAGGGCATATAAGGAAAACCAGGAAAAACTGGTCGAATATAATCTCAAAGATGCTGAACTGGTTTACAGAATACTGAATATTTCAGGAGCATTAAAACTATCTATGGAAAGGTCATTATTGACAGGAATGCCCCTGGACAGGATTTCAGCAACTGTTTCAAGTTTTGATTCACTTTACTTAAGAAAGCTGAAAGAAAAAGGCTATGTGGCTGAAAACCGTGAATTCCATGTAAAAGAAAAGCCTTTGACAGGGGGCTTTGTCCTTGAATCAAATCCGGGCATATATGATTATGTTATTCTTGTGGATTTCAAAAGCCTGTACCCAAGCATAATAAGAACTTTTAATATTGACCCTTTGATGTTTGTTGAAAAGCCCGGAAAAAAAGAAAAAAACGAGCTGATTGAAACCCCGAACAAGGCGTATTATAAAAAGGAAAAAGGGATACTGCCTGAGATAATAGGGGAGATATGGGATGAAAGGGAAAAAGCAAAGAAAAGAAAAGACAATTTAGCAAACTATGCATTAAAGATACAGATGAACTCATTTTACGGTGCTTTGGGCAATCCAACATGCAGGTTCTTCAATCCTATGATAGGAAACTCCATAACTTTTTTTGGCCAGAAAATCATAAAACTAACTATGGAAAAAATAAAAGAGATGGGTCATGAGGTAATATATGGAGACACAGACAGTGTTTTTGTGAATGTAATTACAAAAGATGAAAAAGAGGCTGAAAAAACAGGCAGAGAGATTGAAAAAAATATAAATGAATTCTATAAAAAATGGGTGAAGGAAAAATACGGCATGGAAAGCTTTTTGCACCTTGAATTTGAAAAAACATTCATAAGGTTTTTCATACCAAAAATAAGGCATTCTGTGAAAGGGGCAAAGAAAAGATATGCCGGCCTTATAAAAGAAAAAGGCAAGGAAAAAATAAGCATTACAGGTTTGGAATTTGTAAGAGGAGACTGGACAGAATTATCAAAAAAATTCCAGTACGGGTTACTGGATAAGGTTTTCCATAAGAAAGAGGTCGGTGATTACATAAGGAATTTTGTTAAGAAGCTGAAAAAAGGGGAGTTTGATGATGAGCTTGTATATGAAAAAAGAATCACTAAGCCTTTAAATGAATATATAAAAACAACACCTCCCCACGTAAAGGCAGCAAGGAAAATGAAATCACTGCAGACAAACCTCATAAAGTATATTATGACAGTGGACGGGCCTGAGCCTGTAACAGAGATAAAACATTCTATTGATTATGAACATTATGCTGAAAAACAGCTCAAGCCGATAGCTGACACAATACTTACATTCTACAACACCAATTTTGATGATGTTTTAAAAGAAAGTAAACAAAGCAATCTCTTCAGATTTTAGATTTGAAGAATAAACTTGTCATTCTCAAAATAAAATTCCTTGTCTTTTTTGAAATATTTATCAAATATTTCTCTGTATTTTGGATCAAAGAGATTATAATGCAGAGGCACTTTTCCGTTTAATCCGTCTTCAGTCAGTTTTATCCTGAAAATCTCTTCCTCAGAAGGTCCTACCTGACCATAAAAAGAAGGCCTTTGTACTCTCATTATTTTCCAGAGCAAGCCCTTCCTGTCAATCAGTTCAGCAATTCCCCTGCAGTTTTCAGATATCTCACATTTAATCCTATTCAGGATTGACCTTAAGTCATCTTTTTTATATTCAATCGGCTCTTTTTTTGTTTTATAAAACACACTCAATATATTAAATCCCATTTTAATCACCATCATAGATTAAGCCTTTGCTATATAGCCTGTCCCGACTTCCTGAAATATGCCGTCATTTATCAGTTCATCTATCAAAGACATAATCTCGGTTTCCCCCATACCCTCTTCTTGCAAAGAAATTATTAATTCCTCTTTCTGTATCTTATTGGTATTCCTGCCTTCCACAAGATTGTCATAAACAGAAATAATCTTTATCTTGTCATCTGTCTTTGTTTCATTTGCCAGTCTTGCAGCCATGTTTTCCTGCATCTGCCTGATTGCTTCAAAGCCAGAACCATCAAATATAGCCATATTTTATTTAACCCCCAATAAATATAAAGAAGCCTGACTTTAAAAATTTAACGGCATTAGTATGGTTTTTTGTATATTTTTTGTATAAATTCAGTAAAATTAATATTTATTGTTTTTAAGCTCAAAGCCGGAATCATTCTTTTCCCTGTTCATAAAATGTTCCAGGGTTTTAAGAAATTTATCTATCTCTTTTATTGCGCCATATATCTGGTGCTGTTTTCCAAGTTCCAGTTCATTTCTTTCCTCTTCCAGCAGCCTTATAAGACTGTTTCTCCTTTTTTGGTATAATTTGTATATCTCAGCCAGCATTTTAATTACCTGTTTTGTTTCTTAATCTCTTTTTGCGCTGCTCATTTAACTGTGTGACAAAATAATCCAGGCAGTCAAGGGCACAGAAATGAGCCTTTTTTCTTAAGCCTTTTGGACCAAAATAAAGAACAAAAGACTCTTCAGCATTAAGCTCAGAATGGCAGACTGGGCATATTTTCCTGTGTGATTCATATTCTTCAATTCTGGATTCCACAATCTTCATAAAACTCCCTTTTTCAACCATATCTTTTAAAAATTTCAATTCTTCAAAATCTGAATAATTAATAATCTCTTTTATTTTATCCGCAGTTTTTTCATTAATTATTTTTACCACCTTTTATTTTGTTTATTATCTGATTAGGGTCATAAAGAATAAAATTATTTTTCAGTATATCCAGAAAATATTTTTCGTTTTTACTCAATCCTTCAACCAGCTCATTTTCTGAATGGGTCCAGCATGCTATCTTATGGTCCTTATCATGCTCGTCTTTTATGTGCACATTGCTGTATTTTCCCCTTATCTCGTCCACTTTTTTCGTGATTATCAGAAAATCAAGGTCTGCATCACTTTTATCTTTTATTAATGCTACAGCATCGCATTTATCAAAAAGCTCATAATTATCCAGAAAGAATTTCAATACAAGATATTGTTTTGATATTTCATCAAAAAAGAAAACAGTGAAAATCAATTCCCTTATTCCTGAAAGAGATAATATCTTGCTTGCAGAAAAACCTTCTTTCATTATAAGCAGATATACTGATTTATTTTTTAAGGAATATATTGTCCTGGGCTTTCCTGATTTATTTGTATGTAAGGTTTCCCCCTTCACTATGCCGTAGGCTTCAAGGATTTTTAACTGGTAAGTTATATTGGCAACAGAGCTTTTTGTTATCTGGGCTAATTCTGTAGGAGATAATGGTTTTTCAGTTATCTTTTCAATCAGTTTCCACCGTGCAGGCGTAAACCAGGAGTTTAATTCCATTTTGTTATTGAGGATAAAGAAGTTTATAAATTTTTCTATTATTTAATATATTTATATAAATATATAAATTAAATAATTATTTTAATTATTAATACACCAAATAAAAAATTTTATCTTGCAAAAAATATGATAAAAAACAAAATATTTAAATAAGATGTATTGTTAATTATTTAATAATATTAATAACCTTAAGGTTATAAATAAAACAAGATAAATAATCTTGTTAGTTTGGGAATTAAAAAAGAGGGAGTTTTTTCATTAATTTAGTTTAATTGAAAATCCTTCCCTGGAGGATTAATTAGATGAAAATATTCATGCTGGGGTGGGAGTTTCCTCCTTTTTTCGCAGGAGGAGTAGGAGTTGTATGCTATCAGCTTAGCAAATATCTCAGTAAAAGAGGGATTGAAGTTAATTTTGTAATGCCTTCTGGCCCTAAAGAAGCAGAATCTGATTTTGTAAACCTGATTATTGCAAATAACCTGGTTTCAGATAAAAACATACATATAAAGAAAATTGACTCTCTGCTGATGCCTTATATAACATCCGAAGGTTATTTGAATTTGCTGAAAAACAAACTAATGTTCAAGGATTTTGGTTCAACAGGAGAAATTTACGGGGAAAATCTTTTTGCAGAGATTGAAAGGTTCAAGGAAAAGCTTTTAATAATAGGAAAAAATATGGAGTTTGATGTAATTCATGCCCATGACTGGGTAACTTTTCCTGCTGCTGTTGCATTAAAGGAAGCAACAGGAAAGCCTTTGATTGTTCATATACACATAACTGAATTTGACAAGACAGGAGGCGTGCATGCAGACCCCGGGGTATACCGGATTGAAAAAACAGGAATGGATAAAGCTGATGTTATTATTGCAATAAGCAACTTCATCAAAAACAGGCTGACTGATAAATATTATGTTGACCCGGCAAAAATAAAGGTAATACATAATGCCGCAGAAATACCTGAAAAAGATTACAAAACAAGCCATAAAATTAATGAAAATGACAAGGTTGTTTTATTCGTAGGAAGAATAACTTTGCAGAAAGGCCCTGATTATTTTGTTGAGGCTGCAAAAAAGATAGTTGAAAAAGAGCCTAATGTAAAATTTGTGATGACTGGCTCAGGAGACATGTTTCCGCAGATAATCAACAAAGTTGCAGAACTGGGATTGACAAACAAATTCATATTTCCTGGTTTTTTAAACAGGGAGCAGGTTTTCAGGCTGTACAGCATGGCAGATGTGTTCATTATGCCTTCTGTATCAGAGCCTTTTGGTTTGGTGCCTCTGGAGGCAATGGCCTCGAAAACACCTGCAATAATATCAAAACAATCAGGAGTAAGCGAAATAGTGGGCCATGTAATCAAGGTTGATTTTTGGGATGTCAATGATATTGCTGCAAAAACACTGGCAATCCTGAAATACCAGACACTGAACAATGAACTGAAAAAACACGGGAGCATGGAAGTAAAAATGCTTAATTGGGATATCCCTGCACAAAAATGTATTGAGCTTTACAATCAGTTAGTATATCATTAAATTCAAAACGGAATTAAAAAAATTTAAAAGAAAAGAATAAAAAAGGTAAAAAATGGTAAGTGTGTGCTTTTATTTCCAAGTTCATCAGCCAAACAGGCTGAGAGAATACAGTATATTTGACATTGGAAATAATTCAGATTATTTTGATGAAAAAAAGAATGAGGAAATAATGAAAAAAGTGGCAGGAAAATGCTACCTTCCCACAAACAATCTAATGCTCTCCCTTATTGAGAAATACAAAGGAAAATTCAGGATAAATTATTCAATATCAGGAACCGCCATAGAGCAGTTTGAAAAATATGCACCCGAGGTCCTTGAAAGCTTTAAAAAATTAAATAAAACAGGCTGTGTTGAATTCCTTAATGAAACATACCATCATTCACTGGCATTTATTTATTCAAAAGAGGAATTCAGGAAACAGGTAAAAATGCACAGGAAAAAGATAAAAGAGCTTTTCGGCCAGGAGCCCGATGTGTTCAGGAATACTGAACTAATACTGAATAACGAGCTTGCAAGAGAGGCTGAGAAAATGGGATTCAGGAGCATTCTGGGAGAAGGAGCAGACCATATACTAAAAGGAAGAAGCCCTAATTTTGTTTATAAGCCAAAAACAAGCCAGAAGATAAAACTATTGCTGAAAAATTACAAATTAAGTGATGACATTGCATTCAGGTTTTCAAATAAAGGCTGGAAGGAATATCCCCTGACAGCCGAGAAATATGCGCAGTGGATAAGCTCAATAAACGGCAACGGCAATGTTGTGAACTTATTCATGGATTATGAGACATTCGGAGAGCACCAGTGGGAAGATACAGGCATATTCAAATTCATGAGAAAACTTCCTGAGGAAATATTAAAACATCCTGATAATGAATTTGTGAATATCAGCGAGATAATAAAAAAATATGAGCCTGTTGGGGAACTTGACATACACAGTTTTGTCTCATGGGCGGATATAGAAAGGGATTTGAGTGCATGGATGGGAAATAAACTGCAGGAAAGCTCTCTCAATGAATTATACCGGATTGAAAAATACATTAAAGCCACAAAAGACAAAAAACTTATTGAAGAATGGAGAAAAATGACAACAAGCGACCATTTTTATTATATGTGCACCAAGTGGTTCAATGACGGCGATGTCCACAAATATTTTAATCCCTATGACAGCCCCTATAATGGGTTTATAACATTTACCAACATACTTAATGATATGGTTTTAAGGATTAAAGAAATAATTCCTGAAATCAAAAACCAGGATAATGAAAAAAATATGCTGAACATAAATGACAATCCTTCAGAGAAGCTAAAAAATATAGAGATATGAGTTTTAAAAAAAATAAAGAATAGAATAAAACATAAAAAAGGTTTTAAAAAAAGAGGTGTGTAATATGGCTAAAAAAAAGAAAAAAACAAGCAAAACAAAGGGAAAAAAGAAAACAAAAGCTACAAAAAAAAGCAGCATACTGAATAAAGAAATATCTCCTGAAAAATATTTTATATTAAATTCAGGAAAAGCAATTGCCACAGTAAGGGAACTGGTTGAAGAACTGCAGATAATGAATGATGAATTATTCAGGCACCATGTGAATGACGAAAGAAATGACTTTGCAAACTGGATTCAGGATGTATTTGAAGATAAAAAACTGGCAAAGAAATTAAGGGAAATCAAAGACAGGGAAAAAACAAGAACAGCTATTTATAAGCACATAGCAGAGTTATTTTATTAATAATAAAGAAATGACAAGCTGCTTGGTAATTGATTGAGGTAATAATATAAAAAATATAAAAGGGGTGAGATAATGCTAGGTAAAAATGTTGCTCAGGGACATGAATTTATTTTCTGCAATAATGAAAAAGCCCATAATCTGGATGAATTCAAAAAAATAGTTGAAAATCTGGAAGAAAACGAATTTCAGCATCATGTGAATGACGAAAGAAATGACTTTGCAAACTGGATAACATGGGCATTAGGGAATGAAACTCTTGGGAATGAGGTTAATGAACTGAAAACAAAAGAGGAGATAATTGAATCTTTAAACAATGCAATACAGAAAAAAAAACAGGATAAAATAAAAGAAAAAACAGAAGACAATGAACAAAAACAGAAAGAAGAGCTGATAAAAGAAAAAGATAATTCTGAAAAGGAAATTAAACCTGAAATTAAGAACAAACCGGCCAAGGTTATTAAAAATCTCATTAACAAGGAAAAAGAAAAAACAAAGGCTAAAGAATTCCTGATTATTGAATTTGTAATAGGGCTTATAGCTGGTTTGGTTATAGGGATTATCTTGGGTATATTTGTATTTTAATGATGAATGAAAAATAAACTGAAAAGGTAAAAAATGACAGAAACAAAACCTGACTTAGTTTTTGAGTCATCATGGGAAGTATGCAACAAGGTGGGGGGCATACATACTGTTATTACAAGCAAGGCTCCCTTAATGGATGAAAACTACAAGAGATATTTCCTTATAGGGCCTTATTTTGATGAAAAAGCCAAAAGGGACTTCTCAGCATCGAAAATACCTGACGGGTGGGGAGATGTATTCAAAAAACTTGAAGAAAAAGGAATAAAGGCATATTTCGGAAAATGGGAAATAAAAGGTGAGCCTAAAGTTATTCTTATTGATTATAAAAACCTCATAGACAAAAGAAATGAAATGAAAAAAAAATTGTGGGAAAATTTCAAGATAGACACATTATTCTCAAAAATGGAATTTGATGAGCCCATGGTCTGGAGCTATTGTGTTTCTGAATTGCTCAGCCTGATAGAGCAAAAAGAGAAAAACAACAAAATAGTGGGGCATTTTCATGAATGGATGGCCGGCCTGACATCATTATTCCTTAAAATAAAAAAATCCAATATAAAAACTGTATTTACAACCCATGCAACAATGCTGGGAAGAACACTTGCAGGCTCAGGATTTGACCTTTATAACAATTTACAAAATATAGATCCTGAAAAAGAAGCAAGGCAAAGAGGCCTGATTGAAAAGTTTACCACAGAAAAGGCATGTGCTAATGAAAGTGATGTTTTTACCACAATATCTGAAATAACAAAAAAAGAAGCCAAGCATTTCCTGGGCAAGGATGCTGACATATTGCTCCCAAACGGGCTGGATATGGAAAGATTCCCTACAATGGAAGAAAACTCAATTAAACACATAACCTGCAGGAAAATACTAAGGGAATTCATAAGTTATTATTTCTTCCCATACAACACTTTCCAGCTTGACCATAATCTGATCTATTATTTTCTCGGTAGAAATGAATTCAAGAATAAGGGAGCTGATATAACCATAAAAGCCCTTGGAAAATTAAATGACCAGTTAAAAAAGGATAAATCAAAAAGAACAGTAACTTTCTTTTTCTGGATACCTTTGGAGAATAAAGGAATAAAAAGTGAAATAAGGGAGAACAAGGACTATTATTATCATATTAAAAGAAATGTTGAAACAAACTCAGAAGACATATTGAAAAGGATAATCTATGATTTTGTATCCCAAAGGGACTTTGGAAATGAGAGTTTGTTC
The DNA here is from genome assembly GCA_016928115.1 of Candidatus Woesearchaeota archaeon. Taxonomy (GTDB): domain Archaea; phylum Nanobdellota; class Nanobdellia; order Woesearchaeales; family UBA9642; genus JAFGLI01. Next base: position 54,756 of record JAFGLI010000022.1, read on the forward strand.
ACAAAAGATTTTCTTATGGGCATAAAAAAAGACATAATAGCATTCAAAAGAAAGGGAAATCCCCCATTATGTACACACATAATAGAAAATGAGGACAATAATGAAATAATAAAATTACTAAGGGAAGTCGGGCTGGATAATAAAGAAGATGACAAAGTAAAAGTAATCCTTAACCCAGTTTACCTGAACGGCAATGACGGGCTTTTCGACCTTGAGTATTATGATGCAATGGCCGGATGCCACCTGGGGCTATTCCCCAGCTATTATGAGCCGTGGGGCTATACGCCGCTGGAAAGCATTTCAATGTCTGTCCCTGCAGTAACATCTGACCTAGCAGGTTTCGGGAAATTCATTGAAGACAAGGCATCTGGAAAAACACCGGGAATTTATGTATTGAAAAGGGAAAAAAAGGAAGAAAAGGACATGATTATGGAGTTGTTTAAGATTATGTATAAATATGCAATAATAAGCCATCCTGAAAGGGTCGATAATAAAATGAATGCAAAAAAGGTTTCTATGCTGGCTGACTGGAATGAAATGGTAAAATATTATTTCGCAGCACATGCCCTTGCTGTTAAAAAAAGGTGAGAATATGCCTGAAATAAGAAAAGACTATCTTATGGACAGATATGTGATAATTGCCTCAGAAAGAAGCAAAAGGCCTGTGCTTTTCAAAAAAACCAAAGCAGCTAAAAAAAAGAGCAATTATGATAAGCAGTGCCCCTTCTGTAAAGGAAATGAAGCAATGCTTCCGGGCATTAATAAAGAGTATAATGTAAAAAAAGGAAAATCAAGTGACATAATAAGGATAGTGCCCAATAAATACGAAGCTGCTATGCAAAAAGGAAATCCTGAATTAAAGAATGATAATGTATTTTACACATATTCTTCTTCATACGGCATTCACGAGGTTATTATAGAAACGCTTGAGCACGGCGTTGATTTTGAGGAACTGCCGCTGAACCAGTTAAAAAAAATCATTGAAGTTTATATTGAAAGCACAAAGGAATTAATAGGAAAACCAAATATAAAATATGTCTCTTTGTTCAAGAACCAGGGAAAAGAGGCAGGGGCATCAATCAACCATACCCATTCACAGATAATAGGTTATAATATTGTTCCTGAATTGGTGAAAAAAAAGAATAAAAAAGCTAAGGAATTCTTTGAAAAAAACAATAGATGCGCTTATTGTGAAATAATTGAAAGGGAAAAAAACTCTTACAGGAGGGTTTTTGAAAACAACTCATTTATATCATTCTGCCCTTATGCATCAAGGTTTCAGTTTGAAGTGCTGTTAATTCCTAAAAGGCATTTTGCCTCTTTAATAGATATGGACAAAAAAGAAATAAAAGACCTTGCCGAAGCCCTGAAAAAAATATTAACAACTCTTGAAAAAATGGGACCTACGCCGTTTAATATAATGTTTTTCAACACCCACAATGTTGAGGACAACAAGGATTATTTCCACTTCCATATTGAGATTGCTCCAAGGATAAGCAACTTTGCAGGGTTTGAGATAGAAACAGAAACAATAATCAACACAACAACACCAGAAGATGCTGCTTCTTTTTACAGGGAAAACCTGTAAAAAACATAAATATATAAAAGAGCAGGTTATCATATTAATAAAAAATGAAAGTTATTATGCCTGTGGCTGGAAAAGGAACAAGGCTAAGGCCCCATACACACACAACAGCAAAACCCTTAGTCGAAGTTGCCGGGAAAGCTGTTTTAGGCCATATACTGGACAGATTAGAAGGATTAGACATAAATGAACTTATTTTTATTACAGGAAAGGATTATGAAAAAGATATTATTGATTATGTAAAAAAGAATTATTCCCAATATAAAGTTTCTTATGAAAGGCAAAAAGAAAAACTTGGAACTGCACATGCAATTTACCAGGCAAAAAAACACATAGATGAAGATGTTTTAATAGTCTATTGTGACAGCATAATTGAAGGTGATTTTGATATAATAAAAAAAACCAAAGCTGACGGCATAATGTGGGCTAAAGAGGTTGAAGACCCTTCAGCTTATGGTGTTCTGGTTCTGGATGAAAATAATTACATAAAAAAAATGGTTGAAAAACCAGAGGAATTTATCAGCAATCTGGCCAATGTTGGCATTTATTATATAAAAAATTATGAATTGTTGTTCAGGGAAATTGAGTATATTATAAAAAAAGACATTAAAAGAAAAGGAGAATATTATGTAACTTCTGCTTTCCAGAGAATGTTTGAAAAAGGGGAAAAAATGATTATAGGAAAAGTGGATAAATGGCTTGACTGCGGTAATATTGATTCATTGCTTGAAACCAACCAGTACTTACTATCTAAAAAAAATAAAATAGAGGAAAAAGGGAAAAACTGCAAAATCATAAAGCCTGTTTATATTGAAAAAGGCGCAAAACTGGAAAATTCAACAATAGGCCCGTTTGTTTCAATAGGAAAAGGCACAGAAATCAAAGACAGCTTTATTGAAAACAGTATTATCGGCCTGGAAAACATCATATCAAATGTCAGAATAAACTCCTCAGTCATAGGAAGCTATACAAAAGTCTCTGGTGGAGAATTTAAAAAATTAAACATAGGAGACCATTCTCATATTGAAATACGTTTTGAGTAAAAAAGAACTTTTTCTTTTATTTCTTATCTTTTGGCATAAATACTGTCATATCATATTTATAGGGATTTTTCAGCATATCTAAGAAAGAAACTTCTTTATCAGTAATCAGCTCTGAGTTTGCGATTATTCCATACATATTGTTTTCAGAACACCTGAAGCAGGTCTTAACCTTTGTGGTTATCCCGCCTCTTCCAAGAGGGGAATTGTCTCTCCCTTCAATCATTCTGATTATTTCCTCATTCTTTTTTTCATTGAAATAAACCTCATTTATCAGTCTATCTTTATCATCATAAAGCCCGCCGTTGGGGTTGAACATTATATCTATACTTGAATTTGAATATTTTGCTATTAAATATGAAAGAGTATCATTGTCATCAAAATAATATTCCTCATCTTTTATCTTTTCCTTAAATTCCTCATCACTTACTGGGTCATTTTCATTTATTACAGGTATTGTGTTTTCATCTTCTGCATAACACATATCTATTATTTTTATTATATTTTTCCTGTTTTCCCCGTTCTCAAGGTTTTTATGGGTTATGAGAAACTGAAATGGCTTAAACCCTTTCTTGCGAAATTCATTTGCATACATATTAATTAGGTTGGTTTGCCCTAAACCTGAAAGATACTGAAGCTTGATTATTTTCTCAGGCCTTTCTTTTATGCCTTTTATCTCCATTCCCTTGAATACAGCGCCTGAAGTTACAATCTTTGGCTTATAGCCCTGCGTATATAATTCGGCTGTCTTGGCACAAAGACATTTAATTACTTTGGTGTCTATTTTATTCTTTCTTTTTTCCTTTAATGCTTCGGTCCCTATTTTGAGGACTATGCTATCCCCTGAATTCAGATTTATCATTTTTTAACGATGTTACAAGTTTAAACCTGAAATAAATAAATACTTATAAACCTTTTGATAGTTTTACTTCTTTTTTGTAATAAAATATTTCTATGTTAATTTCAATTAAATTTATAAACTGCTTTTGTTTCATTAATAAAAAAGGGTTGGGGACTCTCATGATAAAACATTCTATTCTGAGAAAAGAGGTGAACGGTGAAGAGAAAAATAAAGAGATTACAGGCTTTCTTCTGTCAAACCAGAATATTTTCTTTTCCCTTTCTTTTGGCGAAAATTTCACAAATTACAATGGATTATTTTCTTTTTATGACAATATGCCTTACAAAACAATAGAGAATATTTATTTGGATGAAAAAGAAAATGGAAAAATAATAGTAAATAAGATAAATTCTGCTGAAAGAATAAAAGGAAAAGCAAAAGAGATTTTTTCCCTGGAAAACAACTGCCTGAACTATGAAGTCAACGATTACAATGGATGGATAAATATTGAGCTTGACTTCAGAAGCATATTCTCAAAGCCGAGGTTCGGAAGGATATACAGCATTTACAAAGACAAAATCAAGAATAAAAAACACATTATTATTGAATATACTAATGAGGAAAACAAGGAAAAGCATTTTATAGTTCTTTGCGGGGCAGAAAAATATAAATTAACTAACAACTGGGTAAGGAAGGAATATATATATGATAAAAAAAGAAGCAGTAATTTTGAATTCTATGTTTATCAGGCCCTGAAAATAAAATGTGAGGAAAAAATAAAAATTATAATCAGTACGGGCAGGACAAAAGAGGAAGCCATATTAAATATTAATGAGAACAACAGCCAAGGATTCCTGAAAAAGATTCCTGAAAAAGATGTGGATTTTGCATACATATGCGCTTTAAATTCATTATCCGGCTTAATGAAGGATGAAAGAAATATAAGGGCAGGGCTGCCCTGGTTTTTCCAGATATGGTCAAGGGATGAGCTGATTTCACTGAATGCATTCATACAGGAAGGAAAATATGATATAACTAAAAAAATATTGTGGAAATATCTTGAAAAAATAAATGAAAAAGGTAGGATTCCCAATATTCTTGATAATGATGAAAGCACTAATGCTGATTCAACAGGATGGCTATTTATGAGGATTAAGGATTTTATCGGAAAGTTCAATAAAAAAACAGACAGGAAAGACGGGGATTACATAAGTGAAAAACTCAGGGAAACTATTGAAAAAAATGAGAAAAATTACATGGAAAACAGCCTCATACATAATTACGCCCAGGAAACATGGATGGACAGCATATCAAGAGAGGGATTCTGCATTGAAAACCAGGCTTTTTATCTCAATATGCTTAAGCTGATGCAAAAATTCGATAATAGCCAAAAATGGAGGAAAAAAGAAAAAGATTTCAGAAAAACTGTAAAAGAAAGATTTTTTGAAAACGGAATCCTTAAAGACAACCTTAAAGACAATGAGATAAGGCCTAATGCCTTTATTGCATATTATATATACCCTGAATTGCTTACTAAAAAAGAATGGGAGAGCGTATTTGACAATTTATTAGAAAGCCTGTGGCTTGACTGGGGGGGAATCAGCACAGTTGACAAAAAAAGCAAAGATTTTCATGAATATTATACGGGGGAAAATGACTTCAGCTACCACCAGGGCGACTCATGGTTCTGGCTTAATAATCTGGCTGCTGTAAGTATGATTAAGCTGAATAAGAAGAAGTACAAAAAATATATTGAGAAAATAAAAGAAGCTTCAACAAAGGAAATATTATTCGGGGGACTTATAGGCCATGCCTCTGAGTTATCTGATGCTAAAGAATTAAATCCCGGCGGAACCTTCTGCCAGGCCTGGAGCAGCGCCATATTCATAGAACTCTGCAGAATTATTTGTAGTTGAATGATTTTCTAAACAAGCCATATAATCTAAAGGAGCTATTTTAAATTTACTAATTATTTTTTCTTTATTATAAAATATTAAAAGAACATCATCTAAATTTACATGATTCCCGTTATTAGTCTTGATTTCTCCTTTTTTAAATTTATACAAACGATTCAAACTTATAATATTACTCTCCCAAGAAGAGTTTTTTCCATCCAAAAATAAAGTATATTTTTCTGTATTCAACTCACCATCATAAAAAGGAAATATATAATTCAGTTGGGTTATTATATTTGGCTTTTTTGATAAATTTTCTGCAAAAGATATGGCTTTTTCTATATCCTCTTTTTTAATAGAACACAACATAAACTTCTTTAACAATACTTCTAAGTCATCTTTAACTAACTTTATCTCTATATTATAAGAAGGTCTACCATAACAAATAGAATATTCAAGAGAAATTCTAATCACCTCTTATAATTTTGGTTTCATTATTATCCATATATATTTTCATATAAATACCTCGTACTATATATTACCATTTATGTATACTAGTATATATAAATTTTTCGGTTTTTTCATTACTTTGTAAAGGTTAATTCATAGTAAAAACATTAGTTTTTTAAATAATTTACTTATTTTTATTTTAAAGATGGTTTCAGAAATAATTGAAAAAGCAGATAAAATTTACAGAAAAAACTTTCCTATGGAAACATGGTTTGAAAGGGCTATATTCTTTAGCTGGTATTGTGCAATAAGAAACTGTAAATTCTGCTATATGAGCACACAGCCCAGAAAAAAAGATCCTGTTAAGGCGAGGAGAAAAGAATCATCCCTGCTCGCGGAGTTGATATTATGCAAAAAACTCGGCTGGAGGCTTGGCTTTATATCAGGGGGTTTAGGAGCTTTTGAGACTATTGAGTTTGAAAAGATACTTAAAGACATGCATAAAATAACCAATGAAAAGATGTGGCTTAATATTGGCGCTGTTGATGAGGAAAAGATAAAAAAATTCCTGCCCTACGTAAAAGGCCTTGTAGGTTCAATAGAAACCATTAACAAAAAAATACATAACTTTATATGCCCTTCAAAGCCCATTGAAAAATATGAAATGATGTTTGAAATAGCTGGGAAATACGGGCTGAAAAAAGCCATGACAATAATAATAGGCTTAGGAGAAACAATAAAAGATTATTCTAAATTAAAAGAATTCATTGAGAAACACAATATAGAAAAAATACATTTTTACGGCCTGAACCCTCAGAAAGGAACTATATTTGAAAATGCTGATCCTCCTTCAGTTGAATATCAGGCAGAATGGATAGCAAGGACAAGGATTGATTTCCCTAAAATAGACATTCAATGCGGAATATGGAAGGACAGGACAGACTATATTCCTTTATTATTGAAAGCAGGAGCCAATTCAATAAGCAAATATCCAATTACAAGATATTTTGCCTCAAAATCAGCACATGAAATTGAAGATTATTCTAAAAAAGCAGGAAGAGCATTCAAAGGAACATTAACAAAAATACCTGAAAACATAAACTGGGACAAGGAAGTTAATAATCTGGATTTAGATAAAGAAATTAAAGAGAAAGTAAGGAAAAAATTAAAACAGTATCTGAAGAAAATGAAAAATAATGTAAAGGAATGGGAAAACAAAAAATGATTGATTATTTCTCTAAGAAAATTCCTTCATATAAACATCTAATGAAACTGTTAAAACAGACATTATCAGAGGCCCCAGTATAAAGCCTATAAACCCAAACATATAAATCCCGCCTATGACACCCAATAAAGCAAGCAAGGGATGCAGTTTTGTTTTTGAAGACACCAATCTTGGCCTTAATATATAGTCAAAGCCGTTTATTACCAGAGCACCATATATCAGAATAAAAGAGCCCAATAATGTTGAACTCTGGGCCAGATAAAACACACCTAATGGAAACCACACCAGGGGAGGACCTATCAAAGGAATAAAAGATACTATGGCTATAAGGAAACTCCAGAATACAAAATTCGGAACACCTATGAGCCAGAATCCTATTCCTGCAAGAAGTCCCTGAATAATTGCTATGAGCAACTGACCGTATATTACATTTCTTGTGACTTTTTCCATTTCCTTGACAAAATAACTCCTGTGCCCTTCTTTCATAGGAAGAATTTTCTTAAATCCCTCGCTGAGTTTATCACCGTCTTTAAACATATAATAAATCACGAAAAACATCACAAATAGCCCTATAAAAACAAAAAGCATTGAAGTCACCAAACTCGGAATTGCATTAACAAGCCATGACCTGAACTGATTAATGCTGTTCTCAAAATAATGCCTTGAAGTTTCACCGAACAGATTTGCAATCCTGTCTGAAAAAGTGCCCAGAAAGGTTTGACCTGCTGTATTGTAAACCTGGATTGTCTGCTTAACTAAAAGATTGCCTAAAAAAATTGTAGGCACAACCAGAAGAGCCAATATTAGCAGGACTATAAGAACGGCTATAAGGCTTTTGAATTTTTTCTTATCTGATAGTTTTTTATATATGGGAAGAAAAGCATATCCTAATATTATGCCTAACAATATATAAGTCAAGAAAGGCCTTATGATGAAAAAAGAAAGTACTATTATAGACAGCATCATTATTACAAAGAAATATTTTGAAATCTTTTCTTTATCCATCTGGTATACTCCCCCTTTTTGTATAATTTATAATTATATAAAAAATTAATATTAATAAATGTTTTGACTTTTGAAAATCAGGGATTTATCTTATTTTCTTCCCTATTTTCTTATTTCCGTTCATATAAGGTATTAAGACTTTAGGAATATTGACTGTGCCGTCCTTGTTCTGGTTATTCTCTAATATTGGCACTAAAGCTCTTGGCGGAGGTATTAATGTTGCATTCAGGGTGTGAACATATTTAGTTCCTTCCTCTTTTTCCTTTGAATACCTTATATTGCTCCTCACAGCCTGGTAGGAAGTGCAGTTGCTGCATGAGACCATTTCCCTGTATTTGTTTTGTTTAGGAACCCATGCCTCCAAGTCATACTTCTTGGCTGCAACAATACCCATTTCACCCGTACATATTAAAACCTGCCTGAATGGGATATTTAATGATTTCCAGAAATCTATGCTGTTTTTGATTAATTCCTCATGAAGCTTCCATGAGTCCTCCGGCTTTGAGATTATTATCTGCTCTACTTTATCAAACTGATGAACCCTGAATATCCCTTTTGTATCTTTTCCATGTGAGCCTGCTTCTTTTCTGAAATTAGTACTAAAACCAACTATTTTTATTGGAAGATCATCTTCTTTTAAAATCTCATTTTTATACATTGATATCAAAGGATGCTCTGAAGTTCCAATCATATAAAGGTCCTCATCCTGTATTTTATAAATCATTTCCTCGAAATCAGCCATAGATATTACTCCATCATATGAGTCCCTGTTTATTGCAAAAGGCGGAATAACAAGATTATATCCTTTTTTCAGCATAAAATCAATTCCATAACTTGAAACTGCCCTATGTAATAATGCTAATTCCCCTTTAAGAAAATACCATCTTGCCCCGCTTGTCTTTGCTGCCCTTTCAATGTCTGCCCATCCCTGCTTTTTCATAAGTTCAGAATGGCCCATAACATCAAAATTGAACTTGGGCTTTTTACCGAATTTTTTTATTTCTTTATTATCCTCTTCATCCTTGCCTTTAGGAACAGACTTATGCAGAACATTGGGGATTTTTAACAAATAATCAATCATTATTTCTTTTAATTTTGAACTCTTTTCCTCTAGTTTTTTTATCTTTTCAGGTATGGATTTTACCTCTTTTATTATAGGTTTTATATCTTTTCCTTCTTTTTTATATTGGTTTATTTTCTCAGAAAGAATATTTCTTTTATGCCTTAGCTCATCTATCTTTTGCTTTATTTCTCTCCATTCCCTGTCTTTTTTAAGCAAATCATCCAGCCATTTAATCTTTTCCTTCTGGTTTCTTTTCTCAAGGTCTTTTTTTATTACATCAGGGTTTTCCCTTATGAAATGGATGTCTAGCATGTTAATAAAAAATGAGGGATAGAAGTTTATAAAATTTATTATTTTTCAAAAAATTCCCCTAAATCACCATCTTTTTCTTCATCTTCTTTATTTTTAATTTTACTCTTTTTCTTTAATCCTTCATCATAAAGAGAAATATTGTTCTTTTTAGCCCATTCATAAGCCTCTTTGGCTTTTTCTGTGTATTCTTTTGTTCCCTTATCAGGCTCTATCTTTGCGCCTTCATTATAGAAAAAATCCATGCCTCTGTTCATTTTCTTGCCCCTTATTGTATGGCTGTCTAATGCATAATCAGGTATCTGCATTTTCTCATTTTTTCTTCTTTTGTAATAGAGCCATGCGGGCAGTGTGCAGGTGTCTCTTGACTTATCAGCCCGGCATAAAGCCATGACTGCACTGCTTAAGGCTAATCTCCAGTTCCAGTTGTCAGGATACCATTTTTCCAGATCATCCAAAGCTTTCAGGGCGAACAAAGCCTTTTCAGTATCACCAACACCAATATCTTCATAAGCTATAACCCTTAATCTTGCAAGAACAATATTAATTAGTTCACTTTCACATAACTCAAAAGCCCACCATAAAGCATCTTTTTCTTTTCCCCGTCTTATAGACTTCTGAAGTGCAGAGATAACCTCATACAAATCATAGCCAAGCTTGGTTTTCTTTTGCATTTTTAATCAGAATGATGATGATTTATAAAAATATATTGTTTAAAAACAAAACCTTTAAATAAGATTAAATAATATTATATAATATTAAATAAAGGTGATACAATG
>JAFGLI010000023.1 GCA_016928115.1 Candidatus Woesearchaeota archaeon
ATAATCAACATTCCCTGCAAATAAAGGAGTTTTTTGCTTAACAGGGCTTTGTTTTTTTTCTCTTTCAGTCGGAATCTCTTTATTCTTCCAACGTTCTGCTGTTTGGAGAAATCTAGGATTAGGCATTTTTACCTCCCTTCCAAATCCCTTATTGTATCCTGGAATATTGGATGTCCTTTACCATCAGCAGAGTATTCTTTTGCTTCCTGCAATGCCTGATTAATTTTTCCATGCCCAACTAAGTCAATAACTCTCTGATAATTCTCCCGGCTTTCTGCAAATCTCTTTTTAACTCCAGGTAATTCATTTGTTCCGTCTCCAAGAATTGTTTTAGTTATGTATAAATCCAATGGATCTTCTCTTTCATTATCCCTAAATGATTGTTCTGTTTCAGGTGTCCATTTAATCCTATGCCATAAAACATAAGGTGCAACTTGTGTAACATTATCAAGATTGACTTCTCTTTGGTCTTGAAGCCATGCCAAAGATTTTGCATATCTAACAATAGATTTTTCTTCCCTTCTGCTGCCGCTTCCGGCAAAAGCCGCCTGCAAATATAATCCACGCTCACCTGAAGCAGGGTCAATAGTTCTCTTTTGCCCGTACTTATGGCTTGTGTTCATTTCAGCAACCAAAAAAGCAAGATACTGCTCAGCATCCCTGTCAAAAGGAACTGCCCTGATTTCCTGCTCAATTTTTTCCTTGTCTTTTATTGATAAAACCGGAAATCCTTTTTTTTTCAAAGAAATTTTATGTGATTTTACAATTTTATCTAATTCTTCCTGTAGTTCCTTATAAGATTCTCCAGAGCTTAAAATTTCCAGAGCCTTTCTTGTTAATTTTTTGTCACTTAGAGTTTTATCTTTATCATTATGATAGTCCTGAGCAATGTATAAAGCATTTGCGACACCGGGAAATTTTGATTCAACAGCAACATCAAATCTGTCTAAGATAGGAGGAATTAATCCATTATTTCCTTTATCAGCATAATTACAAGTCGCGAAAAACGGCTGTGACCCTGTTGATATAAAATCATTCAGATAATTCCATTCTCCCCTGTCAACACCATTTAAAACAACAGCCTGGTTTGATTCGGGGACTCTATTAAACTCATCAAATATTTTTGGCCCAACAAGAACAAAATGCTGCCATACAACATCTTCCTGTCCCTGATGCATTTTACCATAATGTGGCCTACCAACCATTTTTTCCTCTGTCAATTGAGGATTTCCTCTGATAGCCACTCTTTTAACTAAATCCAAAGGCAACCCATTAAACACAGAGTTAAGATATTCTGCAGAAGTTGTTTTACCCCCACCATATTCCCCGAATAAAAGCATGTTTCCTTTGTTAAGCTCTGTTAAAGTTCCCATCAACAAAGCAGAATTAAATTTTTCTCCGTTTGATTCGAAGTCATCCCTGCACAAATAAAATTCATTTCCAATTTTATCATAAAGTCCTTTTACTTTATCTTGAAGTTTTGGTTTTGTTTTAGGCATTTTGAGTTCCCCCGTTTTCTTGTTATAATCTTGTTATAATAAATATTATTTTTAATTTAATTGAATGTTTTAATATATTTTAGTTATCTATGAGAGAAAGAATGTGTTATTATTTATAAATGTTTTGGTTTTGTTATCATTTAATAGTAATAACTAAAAACGCTTATGGTATTTTAAGTATTAAATACAGAATTAAAAAATAGAAAAAAGTTTGAATTATTATTAAACACAATAAACCATTAGATTTGCCTGTATTTATTTCGGAAGAGTATTATTTCCTTTTCTTTAATTTCTTTACTTTTTGTTCATATTTTCTCTCATGCACAGCCAGTTCCCTGTAATGCTCTTCATCCCCTATAGGAACACGGCTCATGCTTACTACTGAGGATATGAACATTATTACAAATGCAGAAGCAAATGCAAAGCCCCAGTCCAAAGAATAATTTATTATATAAAAACTTGAGATAAAAAAACCTATTATGCTGAAAAACATAAAACTGCTCTTTAACGGGTGAGTCTTGATCATATTAGCACCTCTTTTTATTCATATTATATTAAAAGATTTAAAAATTTTATTATTTTGTGTTCATAACCAAAAATTATATAAATTATGCAGAACTTAGTTAAATGAAAATGCAAAGAACATGTATTAAGGACATAGATGAAAAAAAAGACGGAAAAGATGTCTTGTTAAAAGGCTGGGTGCAGGACATAAGAAACCTAAGCAGTGTTAAATTTCTTATATTGAGAGATTATTCTGGTGTTGTGCAGACAGTAGCAAAGCCGAAAACAAAGGTTTTTGATGCTGTGCCTAAAATATCCATTGAGTCTGTTGTTGAGATAAAAGGAAAGGTTAAAAAGAACAAGGAAGCCAGAAAAGGATATGAGGTTATAATAGATGACTTAAAAGTTTTAAATGAAGCTGAAACCCTGCCCATTACTGTTTTAGAAAAGGGGATTAATATAGGGTTATCCAAAAGGCTGGATTACCGGTTCTTAGATATGAGAAAGGAAAAGGTAAGGGCTGTTTTCAGGATACAATCTGAGATTATAAATGCATTCAGGGAATTCTTCACAAAAAATGATTTCATAGAGATACAGGCTCCGGGGATTATTTCCACAGCAACAGAGGGCGGAACGGACTTATTTCCTGTAAAATATTTTGAAAAAAATGCTTATTTAGCCCAGTCTCCCCAGTTGTATAAGCAGATGGCTGCTATAAGCCTTGAAAGAGTTTTTTCAACCATGCCTGTGTGGAGAGCTGAAAAGCACAACACAGTAAGACACTTAAATGAGTCAAGGCAGATGGATATTGAGGTTGCTTTTGCAGATGAAATAGATATTATGAAATGGATGGAAGAAGTAATTCAATTCATTGTTAAAAAAGTTATTGAAAAATGCAAAGATGAATTAAAAGCATTGAATGTTAATCTGAAAGTCCCTAAAGCAGTTTATCTTACATATGAAGAAGCAGTGAAAAAACTAAAGGGAATGAAATATGGGGATGATTTTGAGAATGAGCATGAAAAGAAGTTATGCGAAATGTATCCTGATACCATAATATTCATTTATGAATGGCCAAGATCATTAAAGCCTTTTTATATAATGCCCAAGGATGACAAGGTTACAAGGGGTTTTGATGCCCTATACAAAGGCATGGAAATAAGCTCCGGAGGGCAAAGGGTCCATATTCCTAAAATCCTTGAAGAACAGCTCAGAAAACAGAACCTGAATCCAAAGGATTTTGAGTATTATATATCAGCATTCAAATACGGAGCCCCAAAGCACAGCGGATGGGGTTTAGGATTAGAAAGACTAACTATGTGCTTATGCAATCTGGATAATATAAGAGAAGCATGTATGTTTCCAAGAGACAGGGATAGATTGGTGCCATAAAGATTTATTTTTTATTCTCTTTAAGAAACTCTTTTATTTTGTTTTCTATTATGCCTGACATATTAATATTATGTTCTTTGCAGTAATTCCTGAATTTTCTTAAAAGCTCTTCATCTACTGTAAAGTCTGCTCTTTTTTTATAGCGGACTTTATGCATCTTTCCTGTTCTGTCCAATTCTTCTAATAAAGACAGAAACTCCTGGTTTTCATTTACAATCTTTTTTATTCTTGAATTAGTTATAGGCATCTTTTAATAACCTCATTATTTTATTTATGTTTGTAACATTGTTTTTTGAAATCTGCCATATTATTCCAGTAAGTTTTTCTTTATCTATATTAACTTGTTTTTCCTCAAAATAATATATAGCTAATGATAAAGCTGTCCTTTTATTGCCGTCCTCAAAAACATGGTCAACTAAAATGCTTCTTAACAAATAGCTTAATTCCTTCAGCCAGCTTATCTTGTGCCTTATTATGCTTAAGGCATATTCAAGAGAGCTTTCATTACTGAATTCCCCTGACTGGTCGTTTTCCTGGTTGAATTTTATTATATCTTTCTTGTTTATATTCATTTTATGTGTATTTATGTGTATTTATGTGTATATTTATAAATTTTTCGGTTTAAAAGAATATTATGAATTCACCAGTCTTTTAAATATATAAAAAAACCTTCTTTTTTTATGATTTTTTCTATTCTGAAAACAAGGCTTTCTTTTAAAACATCATAGCTAAGATGCATCTTTTTACTGGTTCGTATTGGTGAACTAAACAGCGATCTTGCATTTGCCAAATCCACCGAATGTTTATATTTATCTCCTAGTTTTTCTATATCTATTGTATCTAAATCAATATTATAATGCTCAAACTTCTCTTTATCCAGATTTCCAATATCTATTCCTATTGGTTTAGCCCCCATAATAAGTAATGCTCTGCACAGCCAGGGCTCATATCTTCTATTCTTTTCCCATTTTTCCCTATTAGCGCCGCAGCCTAAGTCAAGAATTTTTTTATTCTCTAATTCACAAGAAAGTGCCCATAAAATATAACCTAATTGTCTTGAAATGGCCTCTTCTGCATATTCCTGAGTTTTTTCATCATTTATTGAATATTTTTTGATTAACTCAGGCATTACATCATTTATCTTATTTTCTCTTGATTTTTTTATATCTTCAGTCAAATCAATTGAACCGTAAGTTCTTACTTTCATAAAAAAGAGAATGGATTTTATGTTTATATATTTTATTGAATTGTGACTATTTTGAAGTAAAAAACAAGAATATCTATTCAAAATTAAATGAATGTTCTTTTATATCATTTAAAAGCCCTTCATAATATTCTAAAGGATTAAATGGTTTTTGGTCTTCATAGAAAAGTCTTATGTGGTCTTTTATTGCGATACATATTCCTTTCGGGCTTTCAACTTTTACGACCTCTATTCTTTTTTTCTTTGCCTTAGATAATAATTTCTTTTCCCAGGAATCATTTGAAGGAATCTCTTTTATAAATGTTCCAACCCTCCCGCCCAAACATGAGCGGGTTATGCTGACATCAGACAATTTTCCAAGCTTATCTTCTAATTTTCCATCTATTTCTTCAGGAGGATGTATGTTCAGGTAATCAGAAGAGCTTTCCCCCATAAAATTATGGATGTTTAACTCCATCCCATACACCTTCTTATGCCTGGAATTTATCCCGTAAACATACAAGTCGGGACTGGTTTTTTTAAATTTAAGTTTGTATTCCATTTTGTTAATATAAAAGATATTACAGCAATATAAAAAATTTGTGATTAAGAATATTTTAGTAAATTTTTTAAACTATTCCTTCTATTATTTTACAATATAATGAAATACCTATCAATAAAAGAAGCCATAAAAAAAGGAAAAGGCAATGTAGATATAAGAGGATGGGTTTACAGGGAAAGAGGCTCAAATAAATTCAAGTTTATAGTTTTAAGAGACTCTTCAGGAATAATACAGTGTGTTGCAAAAAAAGAAAACTTCTCTGAAAAGCAATGGAATGAATTAAAGGCTTTAACAATAGAATCATCTATAAAAATCACAGGAAAGATAAAAGAAGACAAAAGGTCTCCTGTAGGTTATGAAGTTGAGATAAACAAATTCAATATAATCCAGAAAGCAGATGCTTTTCCTATTGCAAAAGACAAGGGGATTGAATTTCTAAGGGACAACAGGCATTTATGGCTGAGAAGCAGGAGGATGACTGCAATAATGAAGATAAGGTCAACTGTTTTCGGTGCTGTTCATGAGTATTTCAGGAAAAACAGTTTCTATGAATACCAGTCGCCGATATTCCAGTCAGTACAGTGCGAGGGAGGCTCAACATTATTCAATGTCCCTTATTTCAAGGAAAAAGGGGTTTTCCTTGCTCAGACATGGCAGCTTTATGCAGAGCCAGAGATATTCGCACTTGAAAAAATCTATACTATAGCGCCTTCATTCAGGGCAGAAAAATCACAGACATCGAGGCATCTGACAGAATACTGGCATGCTGAAATGGAAATGGCCTGGGCAAGCTTTGATGATATATTAAACCACGGAGAAGAATTAATAAAGTATATAATAAAAAAAGTAATTGAAAAAAATAGTGAGGAGCTTGAAATATTGCAAAGAGACATAAAAAAGCTTAATATTTCTATAAAGAAAAAATTCCCGAGAATAAGCTATGATGAGGTTTTAAAATTATTAAAAGAAAAGAAAAACATGAAAATTCCCTGGGGAAAGGATTTAAGAACTGTTGAAGAAGATAAACTGTCTGAGTTGTATGACACTCCTGTTATTGTATACAACTATCCTAAAAAAGTAAAAGCATTTTACATGAAAGAGGATGAGAAAAACCCAAAAGTCGTCCATGGTGCTGATTTCATAGCCCCTGAAGGATATGGTGAAATTATCGGAGGAAGTGAAAGAGAATCTGATGAAAAAAAGATAATACAAAGGCTGAAAGAAGAAGGGGAAAACATAAAAGAATATAAGTTCTATCTGGATACAAGAAAATACGGAAGCGTTCCCCACGGCGGTTTTGGATTAGGGATAGAAAGGGTAATAGCATGGATCTGTAAGTTAGATGATATAAAAGAATCAATTCCATTCCCGAGAACAGCAAGAAGATGGACTCCTTAATAATATAAAACTATTTCTTTTTCTTAATCTCTAAATCATATTCCATTTCCTGAAGCCTTTTCAGGTTCCATTTGATGGAATCTCTTTTTTTCCTCAGAATTCCGTTCTCAAAATCAAACTGCAGGAACTGCTCAAAAATGCTGTCAACAGTTTTCCTTATCTCCTTCATTTTTTTAGTATTGTTTTCAATGGCTTTCTGTGTAGCTTCCCTTACAAGCTCGCCTGTAAAATCAGCCATACCTGAAAGATAATTCTTCTCATCAACATTTATGTCCTTAAAGGAAACTATCTTATTGTTTTTCACATAATTATAAAATAATACTGCCTCGGAATACTCCTCAAGGCCGGGATTTGCAGAGCCTGAAACAGAAGGGTGTTTTTTTATTATCTTATTAACCTCTTTTACTTTTTTTCCTGTATCATCAATGTATTTCTTTGCTTTCCTGAAATTATTCTTCTGGACCTCATATATTGATTTTTTGCTGCTCCTTCTTATTTCTCTTGAAATCTTTATTACCTTTTCCCTCTCAGATGACTCATTATCAAGTATTTTCCTTATTTTTTCAAATTCTTTCTTGTTTACAACTGCCATTTTAACCTGAAGAAGAAGGTTTAGTTTATAAAGTTTTTTTGAAAAAAGGTTATTTATCCTTATATGCTGATATTAAGCATAGAGCCGTAGCATTCTGTGTTATTCAGGTTGGTGACTGAGAAACCTTCGGAATTCCAGATAGTTAACAAATCCGAAAGCTCTTCTGTATTATTGAAACAGCACGTCAGGTTTAAGCCCTCTTTTTTATCATATTCCTCGTTTGCCTTTTGTAAAAGTGAAGTTATATTATTGGTGTTTAAGCCTGACTCCAGCATCTGCTCTATGATTTCCTTGTTGAATTCCATATCTATGTATTTTGTTTCAATATAAAAAACACATTTGTTGTTCTCAAAGCCTTTTATCTCCCAGTATGATGTTGTGGTCTGCAGCATATCAAGGACATGGTTTGTCTGTATGTGAACAATTTTTGCTTTATTGCATCCTTCCGAATTATCTATGAGGCAGTTCACATTAATCCCGCAGTCAGTTATGTTCTTATATGCAGGAAATGTTTTGTTTTCATTATTATAGATATAAACTCCGAATGCTATTAAAGAGATTATCAATAATACAAATATAATCAGCAATACGGATGATAATTTTGGCTTTCCGGGCTTGACTTTTTTTATTGCTTTTTCAACATCCTCTTGTTCCCATCCTGCTTCAAGAAGCTTTTTTTTCAATAAGTCATGAGAATGGCCCATCGCAAGGCCCTTTTTCAGCCAATCAACAATATCTTTATTTATCATAAAAACCTCTTTTTTATAATATAAAACTTATTAAGGATTTTATTTAAATATATTGTGAAAATATTTGTTTAATATATAAGTTAATGGAAAAATTTATAAATATTCGAGGGTATTTTAATATTTGTAATATAAAACCAAAAAGAGGTGAAGATATGAGTCCTGGTCAGGAAGATATATTAAATAATGTTTCCCAGATGAAAAAACAAGGGTACTCAAATGACCAGATTATTAAATTTCTGCAGGACAGGGGTTATAATTCACAGCAGATATTCAATGTTCTTAATGACTTTGATGTAAACAGTAAAAACAACCTTCAGCCGGATGAGCAGTTCACAAGCCCCCTTGGCGAGCAGAATACAGACATACCAAAGCCGTCTTCATTTCCTGTACCCCATCCAAGGCAGAACCTTTACCCCAATAGTACTTCAAATTCTCCCACTACAGAAGAGCTTGTGGAAAGTATAATTGATGAGAAATGGAATGAGATTGTTGAGGACATAAACAAGATAATAGACTGGAAAAACAAGACAGAGGAAAGGATTGCAGAACTGAATCAGAAATTTGAAGACCTGAAAGACGGTTTTGACAAGCTTCATAATTCAATACTTGGCAAAGTAAAAGAATATGATTCGCACATACAGGAAGTTGGATCTGAAGTAAAGGCAATGGAAAAGGTTTTTTCCAGGGTTCTTCCCTCTTTCACAGACAATGTAAACAAGCTTGAGAAAATAAGCTCATCAATTTCCAAAAAGTCATCTAAAAAAGGAGCTAAAAAGAAATAATGTTATTTAGGAACTACAACCTTCTGTGTTATTGTAAGAACAGTAAATAAGCCTATAACCAGGAATACAAGCATCCCAAGAACTTTTGGGTGAAAAAGTATATTATCTGTTTCTGTATTTTCTCCACCGGACACCTCAGCCGATGTATTCTCTGAAGAAGAAATCTCCCCCGTATCTTCAGTCCCTGTTGTTTCCCTGTTATTGACTCCCTGGCCAAAGACATTTGCCAGACCGAATATTACTATAAGGGCTACAAAAACAATTATTATGTTCATAATTTTATTATTGCCGGTAAAATTATTAACTATTGTCTCCTCACTCACACCAAGCATTCTCACAAAAAACAAAATGAAAAAACCCACAATAACAAGAATAAGAAGCCATGGGGTTATTGCATCTATGAAAGCCAGGGCAGGCCTGCTTACAACTATAAGGATAGCTGCTATAAATGCTATAATCGCGCTTATGTTCTTGCTTTTTCCGAAAAGGCCTGAATGCTCAAGCATCCCGTAAACAACTGCAAAAACAAGTATACCTATGAAGATTACAGATACCCTCCCCAACAAACTTAGATCTAAAAACGCTGCCATTTTGTTTTATATTTTATTAGTCAATAGGCTTTAAGCCTTTTATAGTATACTCTTTCTTATCTCCCCCGGGAGTGTCGTCCTTGGTAATAAACCATACAATGAGTGCAAATATGGCAATAACAACAAATGTGGTTTGTGTTTCAGGATTATTTAAAAAATAAAGCCATCCTGGTAATGTAAACCATCCTGCTGCAGAGGCAAATATCCCTATAACTATTAAAACCATGAGAACTGCAATACCCAAACCCACAGGACCTTCTGTCAGGTCAAACCTTGAGCCGAATATTCCCAGTAACATCATTGCCATCAATATGCCCACTAAAACAAGGGAAACCCCTGGCAGGGCATTGTTCATTATATCCACAACATCATACTGGGAGGAATATCTTCCTGTAGCATGTGGTATTACGACTGCAAGGCCCATTATGAGGGCAACCACAACATTCATATTTTTGTGGGGATTATCCTCTGAGTCTTTTCCAAGTATCTTGGTTTTCTGCAGTACTGCAAATACTATTGTAAATATTAATAAGAAAGGCAGTAATATGTCTGCCACACCCCATTCTTCAAGTATTAACATGACCTGCTCAAAATTCAGATACATTTTTTCACCCTTTTATATTTTTAATCCTTCTTTTTTGGCTTGCTCCTGTCTTTGGTTATGTACATCATAAATAATATTACCACAATAACAAGAACTATTGAAGTAACAGCATTGCTGTCCCAATGAGTCTGCAAATACTGGTATAAACCCTGAAGCCAGCCAAGAGCATTTGCAAATATCAGCAGTATTCCTATAAACATTATTACAATAAATGAAGTTTTCCATCCTCCCTCAAGAAAGAAGCCCTCTTCAGTTTGCTGGTGGAATGCTCCTATCAATAACATAAAGCATATTCCCAGTAACAATAACAAAACAACATTGCCCATAACATTATTTATTACTCCCACCAGCTTTGATGATGCAACAACAACAAAACCACAAACAAAAGCTATTATTGCATTAAGGTTTTTCTTAGTTACCTTTTCATCCCCTGTTTTGTCATATCCTAAAAGAGCAGTCTTTTCCAGAACTGCAAAGACAATGCTGAAAACAAGCAGGAAAGGAAGAATAACATCATATACGCCTAATTTGTCCATAAACTGCAATGTTCCTCTAAGCAAAGATTCTTCTGCCATTATTAAAAATTATTGGTATTTTACTATATAAAGGTTATGGTTTTTTAAGGGTGCGTTGAATAAGTTCGTCTGTGCCGTGAATGTCATTGATTGTTTTTGACAATCATGGCATGGCCAGACGAAGCTTACCACGTTCCCATACAAAGTAGGGGGTTGTGGTAAGCGTAGTAGGACTTTTTCAACGCACCTGTTTTTTGAATGACTTTTATGCTCAAAAATTCTTTTTATGGCTGCTAAAAGAAAAATAATATAAAAAAGATAAATTTAAGAATGAACAAGTATTAATATGATAAGATGGCAAAAAAAATAACACAAAATGATTTTATATATAAAACCTTATCTTCCCCTAAAGAAAGAATGGCTGTTTTCAGGGAAATACCTGTGAACAACCAAGGATTTGTTCTTTTGAGTCTGTCTAATAGAGTACAACAAGGAATTATAACTAAACTAAATGATGAAGAAATGACAGAGCTTATAAATTATCTGGACCCTGATGAAGCAACTGATTTACTGCAGAAAGTCAGTACAAGAAGAAGAAGAAAAATAGTGGAGAAATTAAGCGAAAAAATCAGGGAGAAAGTGGAATTCCTGCTTAAATTTAACCCTAAAACTGCTGCAGGAATGATGAGTTTGGACTATACTGAAGTTGATAAAAATATTACCTTTGAGGAGCTTTCTAAAATAATCCAGAAACATGAAAAAAGAACCGGAAAATTCCCAACCATACTTGCTGTTAAAGACGGCTTTCTGGAAGGTGAATTATTGGGGCACGTTCTTGCACTACACAAGGGAAAAGAAAAAATTAATAATTTCATCAAAAAAGTACCTCATATTGAATATGACAGGAATGAAAAAGAGGTTATTAAGGTATTTAAGAAAAATCCCCACAATAAAGTTGTTGTTCTGGACAAGAATAAAAGTATTTTAGGAGTTATTTATTCTGACGACATCCTTAAGCTTATAGAAAAGCAATCTGCAGACAATCTTCGTGATTTCGCAGGTGTAAGCAAAGAAGAGGATGTTCTTGATTCTGCATTGGTTAAAGTGAAAAACAGGCATAAGTGGTTGATTATAAACCTTATAACAGCATTTATTGCAGCATCTGTTGTAAGTTTTTTTCAGGATACTATATCTGCATTTGTTTTGTTGGCTGTATATATGCCCATAATTGCAGGCATGGGAGGTAATGCAGGAACCCAAACCTTGGCTGTTGTTGTAAGGGGTTTAGCGTTAAAGGAAATTGACATTAATACTGGGAAAAGTGTTATTATCAATGAAATGCTTGCAGGAGGTATAAACGGGATTATAATCGGGATTCTGGTTGCTGTTATAGCTTTCTTATTGAATAAAAACCCTGTGTTTGGCTTAATCGTAGGAATAGCAATGGTCACAAGCCTCATAATAGCTGGTTTTTTCGGGGCAACAATACCACTATTAATGAAGAAACTGGGCAAAGACCCTGCCTCATCAGCAACTATATTCATTACAACTGCAACAGATGTATTCGGATTCCTTGTATTCCTTGGATTAGCAACAATTATGCTGTGAAGAAAGGGGTTATTTGGAAAAATATTCTTTAATTATAAATGCAGGGGAAGGGATTCGAACCCTTGAACCCACTAAGGGACTGGATTCCTCATAAGTGGGATAATCATCACTATTTTCATAACTCATCACTCAAAAAACTTGAGTCCAGCTCATTTGACCAGACTTTGGTACCCCTGCTTGTTCAGGTTATTATGCTTTATCAATAAAATAAACATAAAGAACAAGAAATAATTTAAAAATTTTTGCTATTTGCCTGAAAGCTGGGAAAGCCTTCTTTCAATCTCATCAAGCTTGGAATCCAGCTCAAACAATAAGCTTTTGCCTGTTGAATCCTTTTTTTCTTTTACTTCCTTATGGGGTGAGGGCTTTAGCTTTTCCATTGCCTTTTTCCTGTCCTTATCCCTTACGTCCTTCGGAAGCTTTTCTCTCAGCCTTTTTATAAGAAGAGTTATTTCTGCCGGGATATCAGTAAACTTGTCCATCAGAAGAGCCTTTTCCCTCTGGAATGCTATGATTTTCTGGTAACTCTGGAGATTATAAATCAAGTCCCTTGATGACTCAAGTATGCTTCTCCTTAATTCAGCAGGGTCATCTATCTTTACAAAAAACTCCTCTTTCTTCTCTTCTTTTTTTCCTGCTGTCTTTATGCTTTTCTTTGTCATTTTTATATTATCACATCTCAGGCTCAAAAATAGACTTGTCTATAAACCTTATCTTGCTCTCAACATCAGCCAGGTTAGAGGACCAACGCTCTATCTCCCTGTCCTCATCCTCCTTGATTTCCTGCAATTCCATAAGGGTGTTCTTAAGCTCTGTAACTTTGCCTTTAAGCACATCTATAATGTCAAGTATCTCCTTGTATTCATCAATCTTCACAAAAACAGGAGCATTTTCTTCCATATTAATCACCTTTTATTTTTCAAATATTTTTTTGTCAATAAGCATAAGCTGGCTCTGCACATCTTCCGTAACATCAATAAACTCATTGATAAGTGAAACCTGCTTTTTTTCTATCTTCCTTAATTTATTTGAAGGGCCTGCCTCTTTTCTGAATAAGCCGGCTATCTCATCAAGATTATCAAGCACATTATTGTAATTGTTTATATCAACGAACAAATCAAGTTTATCCTCGAAGCTGTCCCTTTTCCTGAAATATATCTCGAGGGCATCCTTTTTTTTCAAGCTGGAAACTGGCTTTTCTGCCTGTGTTTCCTCTTTTCGCTGAATCTCAGGTTCATTTTCTTTTACAGTTTCAGGCTCCTCATAACCCTCTGGCTTGAACTGGTCATATGATTCATCTGGTTCATGTTCTTTTTCCATTATTTTTTCTTTACCCAATTCAGGCAAAGGAAAATCCTCTGCTTTTGGCTTTTCCATATCTTCATCCTCGAATGCAGATTCATAAGGTCCCTTAAAGGAAAATTCCTTCTCAGGTACTTCTTCCATTAATGATTTCTTTAAGGAGCCTGCTGGTTCTGTTTTTTCAGGGATTTTCCCTGGCTCAGGCAAATCAATATTCAGGGATGGCTTTTTTATATCTTTTGAAGAAGGAACCGGCGGCTCAGGAATATCCAAAGGAAACTTATCAATTGTTTTTGACTTTGAAGTCTCATCAAGGTTTCTTATATTAAAACTTTCAGAACTCTTATTTGTGATTTTATCCTCTTTTTTATTGTTCTTTTTGAAAAAGCCCAAAAAAGCCATCAACTCACCCCTTTATATTGAATGTTGGTTAAGGTTGTTTATTAAATTTTCGTTTTATTCTCTTTAAAAGCAATAATATCTCTATTCAAATCATAAATATTTAAAAAGTTTATTACATTACATAAAGACATGGAAAAAGAAGCCAGGTATTACAAAAAGCTTGAAAACAAAAAAGTTCAGTGCCTGTTATGCCCCCATACATGCTTAATAAAAGAAAACAAATTAGGAAACTGTAATGCAAGAAAGAATAAAAAGGGAAAATTAATCAGTCTAAGCTATGGAAAGCCTGTTGCTGTTAATATAGATCCTATTGAAAAAAAGCCTTTTTTTCATTTTTATCCCGGAGAAAAAGCATACTCCTTAGGAACTTTCGGATGCAACTTCCATTGCAAGGGCTGCCAGAACTGGGATATTTCGCAGAGAAGTGGAGAGGATGCAAGTATTAAAAAAGTTCCGCCTAAAGACATTATTAAAAGAGCTAAAGATAATAATTGTAAAATAATAGCCTATACATATAATGAGCCAACTGTTTTCTATGAATATATGTTGGAAACTGCTAAATTGGCTAAAAAACAAGGACTGAAAAATGTAATTATAACTAATGGATACACTAATCCAAAACCTCTGAAAGAATTATGTAATTTTATAGATGGGGCTACTGTTGATTTAAAGTTTATTGAAGATAAGCCATATAAGGAATACTGTGGGGCTAAATTAAAGCCTGTTCTTGAAAGCCTGAAAATTTATTATAATAAAAATGTTCATTTAGAAATCACTAATCTTATGATTGAAACATTAAATACAAAAGAAGAACAGATTGAAAAAATGGCCAAGTGGATAAAAGAGAATCTTGATGAAAACATTCCTTTACATTTAAGCAGGTTTTTTCCTTATTGGAAAGCTGAGGGAAAAATTGAGCCTACAAAAACAGAAACCATGAAAAAAGCCAAAAAAATCTGCGACAAATACTTAAATTTTGTTTATCTCGGCAATATAATGTATGAGAACATCACAAGATGCCCTAACTGCGGGAAAGAACTTATTAAAAGAGCCATGGCTTATATTGAGAATAATTTAAAAGGAAATAAATGTGATTGTGGTTTTCCTGTTTACGGGAGGTTTGTGGGATTATAAAATATTTCCGGATTTTTCTTGTAAAGGCTTTTTATAAAGAAGAGATTATTCTAATTAAAAATGCCAAAAAAATATTATATAGATACGTGTATATGGAGAGATCTTCATGAGAACAGGGAAGACAAATTCAGGCCATTGGGTGAATGGGCTTTTGAGTTCTTCAGAAAAATAAGAAAGAACAAAGATGTTGTTCTTTATTCAAGACTTGTAACCAAAGAACTATTAAAAGAATTTAATAAAAAAACAATAAATGAGATTTTCAGTATTGTAAAAGAAGAAGGATTACTGGAAGAAGTAAAAATCAATGAAAAACAATCTAAAGAAGCATTAAAATTAAAAAATAAATTAATTGTGCCTTTTGAAGATGCTCTGCACGCAGTTTTAGCTAAAGAAAATAAAGCTGTTTTGGTAACAAGAGACAAACATTTCATACAATTCCAAAATATCTTAGAAATCAAAAAACCAGAAGAATTAATCTAATTTTATACCAAATTCTTTGGCGATTTCCCTCCCAACTTCTTCCCTGATTTCTTCAAGCCTTTCATCACTAACGTGTTTTTTGGCAGAGCCTTTGAACTTTCTAAGTGCCCTGATAACAGGGTCTTCTTCTATTTCATTAAGCTTTTCCCTTATGGACTCTCTTATAAACTCAGTCCTGTTGTTAAAATTCATAGGCTTAATAAGATTGTCAATTTTTTTCAAAATATTTTCCTCAAGTTTAAATGTAACTGTCTGCATAATATTACAAGTATAATACAATGTAATATATAAATTTTTCTGTTTATTTTAAAAAATATCTTCAAACAAATCACAAGATTTACGGTTTTATCTCATAAACACTTATTAAAAACATTTTATAATTTAAATTATGAAAAAAATAATATTATTAATGATATTTATTTTTTTGATAGATTTAGTTTCTGCTTTAAGAATAAATGAGATAATGTATAATCCTGCAGGAAATGATAACAACAAAGAGTTTATTGAGATATATGGAACAAATAATCTAACCAATTATATCATAGGGGATTCAGAAACAAATGATTCATTAATTATTATTAATTATAACAACAAATCTAATTACAGCCTTATTATAGAAGAAGGCTTTAATATCTCTTTAGTAAATTGCAGTGTTTTTTCTGCTGGCTCATCAATAGGAAATAACCTGAATAATGATGAAGACTCTATATATTTATATTATAACGGAACTTTGATAGACAATGCTAATTACGCTGATTCTGCTGAAGAAAACTATTCTTTGGAGTTTTTTAACAATTCATTTAAACCAAGCCTGATAAAAGGAGGAACGCCCGGGAAGATAAACTCATATTATTTCATGAACAAAACCAACAACACAAATGCTTCAGATAATGAGAATAATATCAATGGCGAATGCAACATTACCTTAGGAATAGAAATAAAAGAAACAAAAAAATATTTTCCTGTTTACAATAATAAAGAGACCATAGAATTCTGCAACATTATAGAGCCTGATGCATATTCTTTTGAAATTGAATACTGGGTTGAGGACTTGTTCGGAAATATAATAAAAAAGCCCTATAACACAACCAACAGCAATAAGAAATCATACACTCCCTCAATAGAGGAAGAGGAAAAGGTTTTGATAATAAAAAACAGGCTTTTGAGCATTAACTGCTCAAATATCAATAATAAAACAAGTTCTGAAAAATATGTTATTGTTAAAAATGAAAATGATGCATTGGACGAGGATTCTCATATAGAAATAAAAGAAGCCAATCCTGAAGATATTAAATTCGGGGAAACTTTATTTATAGACTTGAAAGCATATAAGGGAAACACGAACAAAAATGTCATTTATGTCTATATAAAAGGAGAGGAAAAAATAAGCGAAACAACTAAAATATACCTTAAATCAAAATACATGGAATATGAATTCACCATTCCCTTAAAGCTCAAGGATAACTGCAAACGAAAATACAATGACGGCGAATATGAGATTATTGCTGAAGGCCTGGATGAAAAAGAAGAATATATTGTGCTTATAGAAGGGCTGGGCAACTGTCCTGAAGATGAAACTAATAATAAAGAAGAGGGAGAAAAAGCAGAAAATAAAGAAAAAGATATTCAGTATAAGCTGACAGGTTACAATAATACTATTTACATTGAAAATAAAACAGGGATAAAAAACAGCCTGAACATATACAACCCTGATACAGAGCCATACAATATTACAGTCTATTCCTATATTTACAACGGCCCGAAATGCTATTCAGACGAAGGCAACAGGGAAAGCAATAAGTTAAGGTTTAACCTGAAAGCAAACGAGAACAGGACAATTGAGCTGAAAAATGATTTTGAAGGAGATAGTGGAGATTACAGCTATAAGATAAAAATATTTATCAACGATGAGAAAACCGCCGAGGAAATCACAAAAGAAATAAAAATTATGAAAAAAGACATTATTAATATAAACAAAACTGAAAAAATTTTAAATTATACAAACAAAACAGCAGAAAATAAGGTAACCGGCTCAGCTGTTGAATACAGCTCAAAAAACTCAAAACTAAAGAATCTCTCAGGCTATATTGTTGCCGGGATAATTATCCTGGGCATCATATTGTTTTCTTTTAAAAAAGCCCAATAAAAGACATAAATTTATAAATTATAAGGAAATTATTTTATATAATAATATTCATAGGTGTAAAAAATGCAATCAAAAGACATGAAAAAGAAAATTGAGGAAGGCTGGATCAAGGTCCACATGATTTTTGAGATGATAGGAAGCCCGAAGGAGCATATTGAAAAGACCCTGAAGGCCTATATGGAAGACATAAAGGTTGATAGTGAGATTGAATTTCTAAAAGAAAACTATGCAGAAGCAGAGCCGCATGATGAAAAAGAGAAGCTATGGAGCACTTTTGTCGAGGTTGACATGCTGGTAAAAAGCCTTGAAAAGCTTACATGGCTGTGCATAAATTTTATGCCTGCCTCAATAGAGATTACTGAGCCAAAGGAATTCAAATTAAAAGATAAAGAAGTGACTGACTGGTTCAATGACCTGATGGCTAAACTTCATGAGGTAAGCCTTGTAACTAAAAATATGAATTCAGAAAACAGGCAGTTAAAGAAAAATATCAATGCCCTAATCAGGAACTGCATATTATTAACCTTAAAGGAAAAGCCAAAGAGCCACAAGGAGATAGGAAAAAGCATAGGCATAAACTCAGAGCAGCTAATCAGATTCCTTGAAGTCATGGAAAAAGAGGACAGGATAGTAAAAGACAAAAACAAATACCACCTGAAATAATTCTGAAAATGGAAGAAGAAGCAGACAAAAAAATAGAAGCATTGTTGTTCTCAGCAGGAACATATCTTGATGAGATGAGCATAGCCGAGGCTCTGGAAATGAATATAAAAGATGTTCAGAAAATACTGAAAAATCTTGAGAAAGTATATGATGACAGGGGCTCTGCAATAGAAATAAAAAAAGAGAATGATAAATGGAAAATGAATGTCAGGAAAAAATACCTGCATATAGCAAGGAAAATGGTTGAATCCACAGAGCTTAATGAGCCTGTTTTAAAAACCCTGGCAGTTATAGCATATAAAAACCCCATTATGCAGACTGAAATCATAAAAATAAGGAATAACAAGGCATATGAGCACATACATGAGCTTGAAGAACTGGGCTTTATACAAAAAGAGAGAAAAGGAAGAAGCTATTCTGTTAAATTAACTCCTAAATTCTATGATTATTTTGATACAGATGAAAAGAATGTAACCAGTGTTTTTGAGGCTATAAAAGAGCCTGAAGAGACTGAGCCTGAGGTTATTGAGATAAAAAATGAAGACCTTAATAATGACTTTGAGAATATCCACAATGAGTTCGAGAAAGTGAAAAAAACAAATGAAGATAAGGAAAATGAGGAGAAATTCCTTGAAGAGATTGATTCTGACATGGAAAAGATAAAAGAGGAAGGGGATAAAGTAGATATAAAAAGAACCTATATTGAAGGTGTT
Organism: Candidatus Woesearchaeota archaeon; assembly: GCA_016928115.1. Classification (GTDB taxonomy): domain Archaea; phylum Nanobdellota; class Nanobdellia; order Woesearchaeales; family UBA9642; genus JAFGLI01. The sequence goes on from JAFGLI010000023.1 coordinate 18,819, forward strand.
GATGACCAGAGAAAAGAAGCAGGAGAAGACGAACCGAGGGAAGAAACATCAGCTGAGGAATCAGGAGAAGAAATGAGTGATGATAAGCCGGAAGAAGAAAGCAGTGAAACAGAAAATGAAGAAAGCAGAGAGAATCCAGAAGAGACTGATGAAGATAAAAAGGAAGAATGATTGTTTCTAAAAATATTATTTTTACATAAAAATCTTAAACAAAAGCATAATCAATGCTGAAAAAACAGCTACAGAGAAATTATCATCTATGTTGTGATTTCTTATTCCGAAGGGAATTAGTTCTATTAAAGAGGCTGAAACTGCCCCTGTGATATAAAGCCCTGCTGAGACAGGAAGGAAATTAAGCCATATCAATCCTATAATAAGGTTGGCTGAAAGGCCTGCAAGAAATCCCTCAAGGGTTTTTTTGCCCATAATCTTTATTCTGCCGAACTTGGTTCCTATGATTTCTGCAAAAGTATCCCCAAATACAAGGAATGACAAGGCCAGGATTGCAATGCTTTTGGGAAATAATAAGACTGTAATTAAAGCGCTTAAAATAAACAATGAAATATTTGAAAAAGACTTTTCTTTTTTCTTATAGATTGCTTTATAGACCTTTAATTCTATTTTTTTGTTCTTTCTTAGTATATCAACCAGGACAAAAAGCAAAAGCAAAACAGCAAGAATAACCAATATTATATTTTTTGCAAAGAAGAAATACAAAACAGGTAATAAAATCCCAAAAACCCTGAGTATTTTCCTGCATATCTTGATTTCAGGAACATCCTTTCTTTTTTCAAATTTTATATCCCTCAGTATGCCTCCTTTTTCTTTTTCTCTTTCAAGAGACATTATGAATATATAAACTAAGAATATAAGAGCAAACAGCAACAGTATGCTCCCGAACTCAAAGAATTCATTCCCTACTGTAACCAAATGCTTAATCCATACTCTGGAAATAAAAACAAGAAGGAATGGAAAAGTAAGTGTGAAAGTGAAGAATCCTGATTCAGTTATTATCTGGACTGTCAATGAAAGAAATATTATGGCAGCCAGGAAAATAAACAACAGATTGGTGTATTGTGTATGTATAACTGATATGATTAAAAGGAATATAAGCATTCCATAGGCTGTGGCTGCTCCCCTGCCTCCTTTAAAGTTAAGGTAAAAAGGAAAATCATGCCCCAGGATTGCAAACAATCCGGAGAATAATATAAGGAAACTGTAATAAAAATAATCAGCAGGTAAAAAATGCCTGAATAAGTAATAAGAGATCATAATTGAAATCACTCCCTTGAGGGCATCGAATAAAGCCGTAATAACCCCATAAACCTTTCCAAGTACGCAAAAAGCATTCCCTGCACCTGCATTCCTTGTTCCGTGCTGCCTTATGTCTATTCCCCTGAACAACCTCCCAAAAATATAAGCCGGATTGATGCTTCCTATACTATAAGATATTACTGCACACATCAAAAACAATATTAAAAATTCCATATTGCTGTTTATGAAAAAAACAGTTTAAAAAGTTTTTTATAAAAATCGGCTAAATTGAAAAAGTTCTACTACGCTTACCACAACCCCATACTTTGTATGGGAACGCGGTAAGCTTCGTCTGGCCATGCCATGATTGTCGAAAACAATCAATGACATTCACGGCACAGACGCTCTTTTTCAATGTAGCCTATAAAAATCCATAAGTTTATAAAATATTTATCCAATAAAAAATCATGAAAGAAATCTTTGACAGGGAAAAGCATATTTCAACAGAAGAAATAAGAAACACAAATCTTATAGACACTTGCTTCTTTATCTATGCACTTACACACCCGAAAGAGCTTGATGACCTTAAACACTTAAAAACAATAGCAACAACCTCATTCAATGTTGAGGAAATATTAAACCTGAAGCATGAGATAAAAGCAGGACTGAGGCATATTCTTAAAAGATTTGTTAAAGAAGTTGATCTTAATATTGTTGATATTGATGTTAAACCCGGAGAAAGGGAAAAAGAAAGGGAATTTGTGGAAAATATAGATAAAAACCTATTGGAGCATGTTCATGATCCCAGTGATGCTATTCTGGTTGCTGTGGGGATAAAAACCCACAGCAATGTTTATACAAGGGATAAAAAGCATTTATTTAATCCGGAATTAGAGAATTATCTGAGAAAATATGATATAAAAATACTGAATATTATAAAAATAAAAAAATAAAAAATAAGCTAATTCAGCTTATCTTTTATCCCTTCTGTGGTAAGATAGAAAACACATTCCTGCTCAGGCAGCGAAGGGCTGTCAACAAGCTTAGCCACCCTGCTTCCTTTTTTGCCTCTTCTAAGATAAATTCTGAAAGCACTGTTGTGGGCAACTATATTGCCCCCTATTGCTTCAGTAGGGTCTCCGAAAAACATGTCGGGCTTTGCCATAACCTGATTAGTGACATAAACTGCAATATTGTACATCTCTGCAAGTTTGGACAAAACATGCATATGCCTGTTCAGTTTCTGCTGCCTTTCAGCCAGACTTCCCCTGCCTATGAACTCAGCCCTGAAATGTGCTGTAAGGGAATCAACTATCACAACCTTGATTTTATGCCCTTTCTTAATCAACTCTTCTATTTTCTGTGCTAACAGCATCTGGTGGTCTGAATTAAAGGCCCTTGCAACCTTTATGTTTTTCAAAACCTTTTCATGTTCGATTCCAAAGCCTTTTGCTATCTGTATAATCCTTTCGGGCCTGAAAGTGCTTTCTGTATCTATATAAACAACCTCTGCCTCAGGGTCCTCTTTTTGCAGAGCTACTGCTAAAGTTGAAGCAATCTGAGTCTTTCCTGTGCCATACTGGCCGAAGCATTCTGTTATAACGCCTGTCTCAAAACCTCCACCGAGAAGTTCATCAAAGTTTTTGCTTCCGACAGATATCTTGGAAACATTCTGCCTCTTCTCCAAAACCTGAAGTCCGTCAGTGAAATCCAACTTGCATGTGTATCTTGCTGCATCTATTGCCTTTCTGGCAACTGCTTCAGAAACCCCTGCAATATCTGTAATCTCGCCTGCTGTAGCAACAGCAATTGACATCATTGTATCAAAACCTGCTTCTTTTAGTTTTTCTGCTGTAGCTGCACCTATACCAGGCAGATCCAATAAATCCATTTCCTCAGGCACGGCTGTGTTTTTTTCTTCATCTTTATTTTCTTTTTTTACCATAATTATCACCTTTTATTGAAATAAAAAGAATGGATGTAATTAAACATCCATATCTCTCTTGCTTAAAACCAAAAATTCATAAGCTTTCTGCAGAACAAGCTGTGCCTTTGGCAGATCATTTATCCTTAAATGGTTTGTTGTCTGCCATTTATCACTTTTGTCTTTATAGCTTCTTTCAAAAGAAATAGTTGTATATTCTACTTCATTTCCATCTCTTTCTGTCTTATTCAACCAAATGGTTGCAGAAACAGCGCCTGCCCTGAACTTTTTCTCAGGCAGATTTTTTTCCATAACTTCATTTACAGAAGGTATTTTTTGTACTTGTTTTTCCGGCATTTACACCACCTCTTGCTTTCGCATTTTATTTCAAACCCTCCTTAATCATGTCCTGCTAAGGGACCAGAGGGCGAGGTCTGCTTTTTCAAGCATTATTTATTATTAAGTTATTAGTTATTTAAATAGTTTCGGTATGCATGTCCAGTGATCTTCTAAGAAAAGCGGAAAAATTATAATTTAGTTATTTTAAGAAATCAACTCAACAGGACAATAAACAAACTTGTGTTCTTTTATTATTCTTGTGGTTTCAATATTTTTTACTAACTGGGGAAAGTTATTTTTTATTTCATTTATTATTTTGTAAAAATCGTCCTCACTTTTGACCTCAAACTCAGGCTCAAATTCCCATGAGCCTACATTTTCAACAAGAAAAATCATGTTTTTGTTTGCTTTGCAGAAATAAAGGAATCTGTTGATATTTTCTTCATTAAGTTTATTGGCATAGATAAATATCTTATAATATTTATAGCTTATTTTATCCAGGTCAAGAAATATTCTGTAATCTTGTATTATATTGTTTTTTTCTAGTTTTTTTATTCTTGAGATTATAGTTTTGACATTCAGATTTAGTTTTTTTGCTAATTCAACAGTCTCTATTCTGGAATTAGTGGAAATCAATTTCAGGATTATTTTATCTTTTTCATCTATTTTTATACTGCTTGGTTTTCCTATTAAGAAAGACTCGGTTTCATTTTTTTTATCTAACAAATAACTTCTTTTATATATATGGGTTTCAGACATAATGCCCACTTTATAGTTTTGTATATATTCAGAATATTCCTGAAGAATCTTTTTCTTTTCTTCATCAAATTCTCTAATATTTTTACATAATACAGCAATTATCAAATCATAAGTGCCTATGCATTCTGCAATCCAGTTAATCTTTTCATTTGATTCTAAGGAATTGATCATTTCCTTCTTTTTTTCCTGAGTTAATCCATGGAGCTGAAAATAAATCTTATGGGAGAATAAACCTAAATTGCTCAGACTAATAACTGTGGAAAATTGTTTTATAATACCTTCTTCTTTTAATTTATTTATTCTATATGTAGTAGTTTCTTTTAACAATCCTACTTTTCTTGCTATTGCTGAATATGGCTGTCTGCTGTATTTATCTAATTCAAATAATATTCTCTTGTATTTTAAATCTAAGTCCATATTTTTAACAAAAATCCTTTTTTATATATAAATTTTACTATTTTATTAAAAAAATTAAAGAAAAGGTTTATTAAGTATATATTGCTATTATATAGTAATAACAATATATGAGGTAAACAAAAATGAAGAATTTAATAATTGATGTAAAGCCAACAAGACTTGAATCAGCGGTAGTTGAAGATACCTTATTTGATAAATCTCTTGATTCTTTAATAAAAAAGGGTTATGAGATTATTTCTTTGCCACAAAATTCTCAATTAAGGATTCAAGAAAGAGAAAAGGCTTACATTTCAAGAAACGGAAACTGGACAAGAGAAGGAGTTCTTTACATTCCAAAAGAAAAGCCTAAGTTAGTAAGAAATTCACCAATTCTTGAATCTTCAAAAAAAGCCACAAATGCCCATAGAAAAGATAATGAATTTTATCCAACAAAAAAACAGATAGAGAAATCACTTTCAGATTCAATTGATTTCCCTGAAAAAACTATTACAGTTCCAACAAATAGGTTTGATTCTGAAGCTTTGACAGTTTATGCTTTTGGTGGGGAAAAAGAAGCAAAAGCTTATGGAGAATTTTTAAGAGAAGCGGGAATAAAAGAAATGCCTGTTTATGCGGTTGATAAAGATTATATTAACAAACAAAACAAACCTTTTGCAAGACAAATGTGGTTTGGAGGAACTATCTTCGGGTCTCCCCTGGCTAGCCACTGGAAACTCAACTATGTCCGCAGGGGACGTGGGGTATTGGATAAATCACGAGGTAAAAACAAAAAATGAAACAAAAAGATATTGAAAAGAAAATTGAAGGTTTATACACGCCAGTTGGAAAACTTTCTTATTTACATGAAGTTGAGACAAAACATCCTGGTTTATTGAATGATGAAACAAAAAGAGCATTTGGTTTGATTAGAGAGAAGTATGATGGTGAAATACAGGAAGAGTATGATAAGGGAATACAGAATATCATAACTAAACCAAAAGACAATTTTCAGGGAGAAGTAAAGAATTTTACAAATATTTATAAAAATACAGGAATAAAACCGAAAGTAAAAAGAAGAAATATCAGAAAAATACACAAAAAACTTCTAGAGTCTAGATGCGGTTCTTACACTCTTAAACGTATTAGAGAATTCAGAGAAGCTACAGGAGAAAAACCAAGCAAGAGAGCTGTTAATGATTATGTATATGACAAAGAGATTTTTAGAATGGAAAAATATTTCCCTCCAATATTAAGTGACGAAAAAGAAAAGGATATATTATATAAAACGGACTGGGAGGAAGTTGAAAAACATATTGAAGATACAGGAGTAAAACCATATAAAAAGATGATGGAGGATAAGTTTAAGAATATTTTAGAGAAAAGACCTTGTCGAAAGGAAGATGGAAAACCTATAAGAGATTTAGAATATGAACTAAAAGAAATAAAAAAAGGTACGGAAACAACAGGAATTAAACCAAGAGCAAAAGATTTCAAAAAAAGAGTAAGTGAAGATATTGATTATTATGTAAAAAATAATTATTGGTCTACTTCTTTAAGACGCATTAGTAAGGAGATTGAAACTATGAAGGACATGGGAATAAATCCGGGTAAAAAGAATTTAAAGAATCTGGTTTATAGTATGATTAAAGGTAGATGCTTAGGTGATTCTGATAGAGAAAAATTAAAATATTATTTAGATAGTATCAAATTGTCAAAAAAAGATAAAAGAGATTTATTAAAAGAATTAATAAAAAGAGAAGAATGGTTTGGAATCACTTATCTAAATCTAAAAAAAGATCTTTATTCAAAGAGAAATACAATATTCAAAAAAGAAATACAAAAAAAACAGAAGAAATATATTAAAGAGTTAAAAAGAATAGAACCAAATTGTACTGTTGGTGATAAAGATCATTGCCTTAGATCAATTTTGTATACGGGGATAAACCCAAAAAAAGAGGATTTACATAAGATATATAGTTGTTTAAACAAGGTAGAAGATTATGATGGAATAATGGATTTTATTGAAAGAACAGAAATCCTTCCTAAAAATCCAGAATTAGCAAAAGAAATGGGAGAGAAAACAATAAATTATTTAGAAGACAAAGGGAAAGGAAGAAAAGCCCTAAAACTAAGAAGAAAAATCAAAAGACTAAAAAATAAATAATTTTTTCTTTTTTATTTTTAATTATTATTTCAGTAAAATTTACAACTCTGTTTTTATTAAAATTAAATTTATTCTTCCTGAAAACCTTCCGGTTTTTCTTGGTTAGTATTTATATTTGATTATTCTATTTAAATAAAATATGGCTCTAAAACAAAAACAGTACTCGCTCCATAAATACAATTTCGTTCGTAAGTTCCAGTTTTTTCAGTACCTTCAAAAACAAAAACTTTATAAATTAAATGTATTCAATATAATACAAATGAACTTAAATGAATACAAAATACTAAAACTATTGAATGATTCCAGAAAACCTCTTTTTTTTAGAAAGATATCCAGAGAATCAAAAGTAAGCATTGGTGGAACACAACAGGTTTTAAAGGATTATTCTTTTTTTATAGACAAAAAAGAAGAAGGCAGAAACACTTATTATTTTTTAAAAGATAATCCTGAAACTAAATATTTAAGAATGATGATTGAAATTAAAAAAACACAGGAGTTTCTGTCTAAGAATAAACTTTTAAAAGAATTCTTTCAGTATTTTTTAAAAAACAATATTCATGCATTGGTTTTCGGCTCTTATGCAAAAGAAAACATTAATAAAAAAAGTGATTTGGATTTGCTGGTTTTATCTGATAAGAAAGTACCAGAGCATTTATGCCCAAAAGAACTGCATTTAGTAAAAATGTCAAGAAAAGAGTTTGAAAAAGCCTGCAAAAACAAAGAAACATTGATTAAAGAGATTATTGATTCCCATATCATCATAAACGGTTTTAACTATTTTACAAACTGGTTTAATAAAAATGAATAAGATTAAATGGTGCTTTTCAATAAACAAAGGATTAAAGAAAACTAAGCCAAGTAAAAGAATAGCTTTTTCTTATCTGGATGAAGCTGAAAAAACCTTATCAAGAATAAAAGAATTGATTGAAGAAAATGATCTTGTCTGGGCTTCTGTAAGAATATATTACTGTGCTTATTATTCCTTATATTCTTTTTTGCAGAGAATAGGTATTAAATCTGAAAACCATGAATGTTCAATAATGTTAGTAAAAAAACTTCTGAAAGAAAAATTTATAGATCGAATTGATTCTTTTAAAGATAACAGAGTGGATTCCCAGTATTACCTTAAAACAGGCAATAAAGATAAGTTATTGAGCTTGTATAAAAAAGTTAAAGAATTTTATTTAAATTTTAAGGAAATAGTCACTAATATAAAAGAAGAGGATATTGATAACTATTTGAATAAAATTAAAGATTATTTATAATAACATTATAATATGTTTTCTAAAAATTATATTTTAAGCCTAAGAAAGGCCCTGATAATGATTCTGAGGATGAACTCAGGTTGTTATAGCCTCCAGTAATACTTAAATTAGATGTAACATCAAAATCAACTCCTCCATAAATCTCTGTTTGTGTTTTATCTTTTAGAAAAGAAACATCAGAATTAAGATTAAATTTGATTTTTTCGTTCAGTGGAATTTTTATTCTCATGCCCAACTTGGGCCCTGAATCAGAATTATAATCAGACTGTAATCTCCTGATTCCTATTTCAGCTGACACATTGGGATTAAGCCTGTAGATTACTGAAGCATCCAATTGCACCATTCTCTCAGTTGCAATACAATACTGCATATCATAAATATCTTTTTCATATTGGGTTACATTAATACCAAATCCTATGTCTTTCGGGCTCATGAAATAAAAGTCAGCACTCCTTGATGAGGTTAAATTGTTAATATACCCGTAAACCACAGAAAAAGAGCATTCTCTTTTATTTTCTGATTCATTTTTTGTTATTCTTGTCTCCAGATCATCATTAATCTTTTTTTCAGTTTTTATCTTTTCATCAGCATTATTGCAAGGCTTTGCATTTGCTGTGTAAAAACCAAAAATTACAGATAATATCCCCCATCCCGTATATTTCAGAAAATCCCTTGACATATTTACTAAAGAGTAAATAACTAAAATATATAAATCTTTTTAAAACAATACAAGAAATATAATAATAAATAAAAAACAAGAAAATAATACAAGATCAGGCCATTCTCCTGCTTTTAAATTACCTTTTATCTTCTTTCCTATAAAAAAAGGCTTTAAGCCATTGGGATTCAGAAAATCCAGAATCATATGTGAAATAAATCCTATTGAAAAAGCTGCAATACAGTAAATATCCGTCTTGATGAGCCATATCAGTAAATCCATAATAATCAACATAAATACAGAATGAATAAATCCTCGGTGTTTGAAAATCATAGATAGTATCTTTGTTTTCTTCCCAAAAAAAGATGTTCCGTGGTCAATGTCAGGAAACAATGCCCCTGCAAGCAGAAAAATCCCTGTTATTATGGTTATGGGAAAAGAACTGAATTTATATAATAATAAAGCTATCAGTAAGCCGAATGCAAAATGTGTTTTTCCCATCATTTTAACAGTCAATTATCTTTTTCTTTATAATATTATTTATACTTTATGTGACTTATTATATATAATAGCTATTGAAATGATGGTTAATAATATAACTACAGCAAAAAAGATTATTATTTTATTATTTCTTATCTCTTTTTCTTCACCCATAATCTTTTCTTCAGAAATATTTACATCAGAAGATGATTCATTTGTTAAACCTTCTTCTAATGGGATTTGTAACGGCTCTTTTATGGATTCTTCAAATAATTCAATTCTTAAATATGCTGTGTTATAAACTATTTTAGTAAGGTTTAATATTATTTCATTCACACCATCCCTGTCCAAATCAACTAATTTGTTTTCCCCTACTCCCAGGCTTATATTCTGTGGATTTGATTCTATCTCAAAAACAGCATAATCTTCCCTGATTTCTTTTGCAGTTATCTTATATTCTGTATTGTTTAATTCAAATGTTCTGTAATTGCCCTCTATTATAATTATTGTCAGATTGGTTGTTAATTCCCCGAGAGAAGTTCTTGGCCTGAATGTTCCCCCATTATCATCCTCATCATCTGGTGTGGAAACTACCCAGCTGAAATCCAGTAAAACATTTGAGGTTAGTTCTTCTGTCCTGGATATTGTAGTGTAATTTGTTTTTGAGGCATTTATAGTATAATCTGTGAAATATGTTCTCCCTGACTGGGTCTGGTAATATTCATCAACTGTCTGCCTTTCTATATTACCATCTTCCTCAGTGATATTTGAAAAACTTTGGATATTGTTTGTATCCCATCCTGTTATTGTGACATTTGCAAGGTCATCACCACTCCTGTCTGTGGCATGTGCATCAAGATACCATTTAAAGCTGAGGTTTGCTGAATTCTGAACAGAAACATCTGACTTGTCATGGCTGACATTAATAAAATAATTATTTGTTGAGGATGAGCTGTCGGCATAAATGTCCGCTACAACTGAACCAGTGGCATCCATATCATAGAAAGAATTATTATCTGAATCATCCAGATAAATATTATAATCATTTCCCTCAAGAACATTGGATCTGATGTTGTTGTTATCCCCCTCATCCACAAATATTGCTTTTGAAGTATTTCTTATAGTATTTCCAATTATGTTTGAGTTTGATTCAACTGAAATTCCATCTCCATTTATATCATAAATCAAATTATTTATGAAACTATAATTCATAGACCCCCCAATATTAAAAGCCGTTATGCTAATATCATAAACAACATTATTTTCAAACAAATTATCTGCTCGGTCATAGTACCCGTTTCCATCAGAGAACCCATAATAATTATCATGAACTGTGTTATTTATAAACACTGAATTTAAAGCTCCGCCATGCAACCCTCCTGAGTTAATTCCGCACTCACATAAAGAGACGTCATTTCCAATAACACTGCTGTTTTCTGTGTATACCCCAGTATCAGAACCCCCGCCATAAAAATATATGCCTTTAGCCATATGCACACAATTTCTTATAATCATGTTTTCTATTGTAACATTCTGGGGGTAATCATCAATTTGTAACATATCAAGCATAATTATCCCATTGACGTTGACATTAGTTATATTCCCGTTGGATATTATTATATTTCTGCAGCCAGTATCAACAACATAACCATCTGTATCTATAACCCAAACATCATCTATTGTCCTGTACTGCACATTCCTGTCAAATACCCCCTCTCTAACATAACGTAGAGTTATTGCCATGGCCCTGTAGAGTTGTGTAATATTTATCTGATTCCTGCTTACATTAACATTGGTTGCTCCCCTTAAATCCATAGCCCACTCATGGTCAATTAAGGTATTATTATAGATTATAAGATTTCTTGTGCTGTTTATCACAGGAAGATTATCATTGTTTACCATTATGGCTTTCCAGTGTTTATAATTATGAGCATCTTCATCCATAGCCACATCTGTTGCATTAAACATGTTGTTTTTTATTGTAATATTCTCACCATCTTCTATGTGCAGTGCATGTGTATTCACAGAAGAAATATTGAATATTTCATTATCAAGGATATCAAGATTTGTCAAATTATCTGCTAAAATTCCAAACCCTTTTATCCTGCAGTTCTGTATTGTTATATTGTCCACCAAAGACATATTAAAAGCATATTCTCCTGTATTGTTTGAGCCGACAAATATTATGGAGTTATTATTACAATTAAAATCTATATTATTATCAACAATATATACTGCTGTTTTATTGCAGTATATGCTGCTGTTCATAGTATAATCAGAACTAACGTTAGAGCTACAAAAATAAGAAAGTATTATGAAATCCCATGATGGTGACTGCGTTGTATCTGTTCCGTCCGTAACATTAACATACCAGTAATAATCATCAGTGGAAAGTCCGGTCCAGTTGCATATAACATCTGAGCCGTTTGATATTGAAGTGTTTGTGCAGATAACAGAATTATCAGAAGCATCATAAA
>JAFGLI010000001.1 GCA_016928115.1 Candidatus Woesearchaeota archaeon
AGTCTATGAACCTTCGGGCTCAAACGACCCGACAGAATGTCAAATTAGAGCATTAAAAGATGGAGAAGTAATAAAAGAAACAAAAATGCCTTTAAACTTCCAGACCGCATACGGCATGGACTATCTGGATAATATTGAACTAAATAAAAAAATAGATGAGCTGATAAAATCCCTTACTGAGTTTTAATGTTTTATTCCTTATTCAGAATTTCTTATGTAATTGATAATTTCCTCAACTATTTCAGAATCCCATTCCTCTTCCTCATACATCCTGCCAAGATGATAAATTAATCCACCATTTTCTGGCTTGGAATTTTCTATATAATTTTTTATCTCAGCAACCCATGAAGGATTAAACTCTTCTCTTTCCTTCATTTCTTCTAATTTAGAAATTAAATCCTCTTTATCAGGCTTTGATAATTTGTTTTCCATTTTATTAAATGTATGTTTAGGTTTTTAAATGCTTCTTTATTTCAAACTTTTATTAATAAAAACCAAAATCATTATAAAATATGCTGAATTTTTCAAAGCATGTGCGGCATAATAGGAATCTTCAACAGGAAAAATGCAGATAATCTTGTAGTTGAGGGAATGAAAATAATAAAAAACAGGGGGAAAGACGGGTTTGGCATATGCACTGAAAAAGAAAAATATTCTTCAGAAAAAAAAATTAAATCGGGAATAAGAAACCATTCTGAAAATGCAATGGGACACTGCCTGCATTCAGTAGTAAGCTTTCTGCCCCAGCCAATCACAGGCAAAGGAAAGTTCATCTCAAACTGCGAGATATACAACTGGAAAGCACTCAATAATAAATACAAATTAAAGGCAAAAAATGATTCTGAGCTTTTATTTAAGCTTATTGAGAAAAAGGGATCAGATAAAATTTTATCGATTCTTAAAGAGACTGACGGGGTCTATGCCTTTGCATACTGGATTAATGAGTCATTATATCTGGCAAGGGATATTATAGGTATAAAGCCTGTATGGTACAGCCATTCAAACGGCTTTGCTTTTGCCTCTGAAAAAAAGGCTTTGCTTAATCTTGGGTATTTTGATGTATCTGAACTTAATCCAAGGAAAATCATTAAATACAACCTGAAAGAGGACAGGCTGGAATTCATTGAAAGAGACTTCTTCTTAATATCCCCTGAAAATAAAGCAACTCTGAAAAAAATAAAACAAGAACTGAAAAAATATATTGAGGAAGCTATAATCAAAAGGGTTCCTGACGACAGGTTCGGCCTGCTTTTATCAGGGGGGATTGATTCCTCACTGATTGCGCTTATTTGCAAAAAGCTTGGGAAAAAATTCACATGTTATGTTGCTGTGCTTGATGAGCCGGGAATGTCAACACCTGATGACCTTATTTATGCAGAAAAGGTCTCAAAATCCCTGGGCTTAAAGTTAAAGGTAATGAAAGTAAAGCTTAGTAACATAGAAAAATACCTTAAAAAAGTAGTCCCTCTTATCGAGGACAGCAATGTCGTAAAGGCAGGTGTAGGGTTAACGTTCTTTGCTGCCTGCCAGCTTGCTAAAAAAGACAATATAAAGGTTATCTTTTCAGGCCTGGGCTCTGAAGAGATATTTGCAGGATACAAGAGGCATAAGGATTCCCATAACATAAACAAGGAATGCCTGTCAGGCCTTATCAAGATGTATGAAAGAGACACATACAGGGATGATGTAATAACAATGAATAATAACTTAGAGCTGAGGCTGCCGTTCCTTGACAAAAATATTGTGGATTTTGCACTTAAGATTCCGGGTAGATATAAACTATCAGGAGGCTATGGCAAATTTATACTCAGGGAGATTGCAGAGGAAATGGGGCTTGAGAAGGAATTTGCATGGAGAAAAAAGAAAGCAGCCCAGTACGGCAGTAAGTTTGACCGTGCAATAGGAAAATTAACCAAAAAAGCAGGTCTGAAATACAAGTCAGAATACCTCAGGAGATTCTATCCGGGGCATAATCTGAGGCTTTGCTCACTTATATCTTCAGGCAAAGACAGCATTTACGCAACATATGTCATGATGAGGCAGAATTACCTGATTAAATGCCTTGCGACAGTGAAAAGCAAAAACCCTTACTCATATATGTTCCATACTCCTAATATTGACATGGTTAAATTACAGGCTGAATCAATGGGAATCCCTTTATTGGAGCAGGAAACAAAAGGGGAAAAGGAACATGAGCTTGATGACCTGGAAAAGCTATTGTTAAAAGCAAAACAAATGCATAAAATAGACGGGGTCATAACAGGGGCTATATTCTCATCTTACCAGAGGGACAGGATTGAAAAAATATGCGACAGACTGGGACTTAAGATTTTCTCCCCTTTATGGCATATAAACCAGGAAACTGAGATAAGAGAGATTGTAAATAATAATTTTAATGTTATCATAAGCTCTGTTGCAGCTTACGGCCTTGACAAAAACTGGCTTGGGAAAAGGATTGATAATAATATGATTGACAAACTGGTTGAAATCAATAATAAAACAGGGATAAATGTTGCATTTGAAGGAGGAGAAGCTGAAACTCTGGTAATTGACTGCCCGATGTTTAAAAAAAGAATAAAAATCAAAGATTCTGAGATTATAGAGGAAGATGAGAACACAGCAAGACTACTTATAAAAAAAGCTGTTCTGGAAGATAAATAAATTTTATTAAAATAAAAAAATTTAATAATTTTAATTTATTTAGCCCTCTCAGCAACTCTGGCAATCCAGATAGTTACAAACACAGCAAGTATAGTAACAATTACTGCATAAGCCCATGGCCCTCCTGATGAGAGTGCGCATAATGCCCCTGCATTTTCACTCCCACATGGACCTACAAATAATGCTTTTATTGCATCATTCCATGCCAGGGCAGCGACCAAACCAAAAGCCGCAGTAACCAAAGCTGCTAATTTTTCTATTAAAGATGATTTCATTTTTTCACCCCCTATTTATGAAATTGTTTTTATTAATTATTTAATTAATATTTAAAGTTATCTTTTAAGCCTAAATAAACAAATATAATCAAAAATTTTTTAAACCCAAGCCATATTCTGTTTTATACTATGGGAAGAAGAAATAATAATAGGATGAGTATGCCCTCAACAGGTGCAGGAATTACAAGGTATTTTGATGATTACCACACTTCCATTGAATTCAAGCCAGCTCATATTCTGGTTATTATATTAATTATTACAATAGCAATACTGCTTCTGCATTATTTCGGCGGTTCTATTATAAAATAAAAGGTGAGATTAATGATGCCAAACATTGACAGCAGGATGATTAAAAAAGCCATGAAAAAGATGGGGATGGCCCAGCAGGAAATAGAAGATGTAAATGAAGTAATAATAATTTGCTCTGACAAAAAGATTGTAATAAATAACCCGAGCGTGACCAAGATAACAATGGGCGGCCAGGAAACCTTCCAGGTTATAGGTGACGCAGAAGAAAAGCCGGTTGAGGAAAAAGAGGCTGAAATAACTGAAGAAGACATAAAAACAGTTATGGAGCAAACCGGATGTAATAAAAAAGAGGCTGCTGAAGCTATAAAAAGAAACAATAATGACCTGGCTGAAGCAATAATCGAACTGAAAAAATAATAATTCTTCAGAAAATAAAAAAGCTTTTATAGATAATATGCTTCCGTTTTATTATGGCAGAAGAAGAACATCAGGAATACATAAGCGAGGCGATAAAAAAAATAAAAACTGCTGACCACATACTTGTCATGACTTACCCTCTGGTAAAAGACCCAAAATTATTGCTTACAGTCATTGAAAAAACTTATCTTGGAATGAAGGATGCTGTATGCTCTATTATTGCATATGAAAGGCTGTGGAAAAGGATTCCTTATGCCTCTGACAGCTTTCAGGACAAGTTGAGGGTTTTCCAGCAGAGGATAATCGATAACTATAACATTGAAAAAAAATACATAAACAAAATACAGGAACTTGCTGAAACAATAAAAGAGCACAAGGAAAGCACGATTGAATTCGCAAGAAAAGAAAAATTCGTTATATGCTCAAAAAACTATAAACTCAACACTATAACAAAGGAAAGTATAAAGAAAGATGTTGAGGAAGGAAAAAGATTTGTTGAGAAAATAAACAATATTATACAGGAAAATGAACTTAGACGAAGAAGAAAATAAGCTAAGGATGGCAAACAGCGAGCTCAAAAGAGTTGAGCACATGATTTATGTTAGCCTGAAATATACAAGAACGGGCGATGTTATAATAAATATAATGAAAAGGATGGTGGATGCATATGAGCTTATCATAGATGCTTTATTAGAGCATGCACAGGAAAAAAACAAAATAGACATTATCCCCATAACACCTAAGCAGAAAATAAAAGAAGTAAAAACAATATTCCCTGACATAGAAGTTAGGGAGAATATTGAATTATATACTTTATTTAAACAATCATTAAAGGTAAAATGTGAGAGGGAAAACGAATACAGGAGGCATGTAACATTAAGGTGCATAATAAAGAACGAGGAATTTGAATTTAATATCGACAATATGAATGAATTCTACCTAAAAGCCAAAAACTTTTTAAGTCTGGTAATTGATATAATGAAAGGAAAGGTAGACGGCTTTAAAATAAGGAAAGAAGAGGAAGAATAATAAAATGGATGATTCCAAGATATTGGTCATCACCGGAAAAGGAGGTGCAGGCAAAACAACAATAGCAACAAACCTTGCACTTGCCCTGAACAGACTGAAACACGAGCCTATTCTTGTTGACGGAAATTTACACAACCCGCATGTTCATGTACATTTCGGAATTGATGATGACAAAATGCCTGTAAACCTGCATGATGTTCTAACAGGTAAAGAATCCATACATAAGGCTATTTATGAGCATGAATCTGGTCTGAAACTGGTTCCAAACAAGCATACTCTAAAAGGATTTGACCTGGAAAGAAGCCACCATATAAAAGAGCTGAAACTGCATAATAATATCGTTGTTGTGGACGGTCCCTCTCTGGGATACGAACTTAATAATATTATGAAAATATGCGATGATTTTATATTAATAGTAAATCCTGAAAAGAGCTCTGTACATGACGCAATGAAAATAAAAAGACTTGCTGCACACAACGGCATTTTTCCAATGGGGATAATATTAAACAAATATTTCAACAATAAAAATGAACTTAGTAAGGAAGAAATAGAAAAAGCCATAGAACTGCCTATAATTGGAAAGGTAATGTATGACAATGATGTTCAGTGGGCACTGGGAAAGAACACCCCCCTTATGCATCTGAATCCCAACCACCATATTTCAAAAGAGATTTATAAGATCGCTTCTGAGCTGCCTTATAGTGTTATATAGATTTTCCACAAAATTTATTAATGTTTCTTGTTTATTTAAATCATAAAAATGGATAAAAAAGCTCTGGATTATAAAAAACTGGGATTAAAATGCGGCCTGGAGATACACCAGCAATTAGACACTAAAAAATTATTCTGCAGCTGTGATTCAATGATAAAAGAAGATGAGCCTGATTTCAGCATAAAAAGAAATTTAAGAGCTGTGGCGGGTGAATCAGGAAGTATAGATATAGCAGCAGAGCTTGAGCAGAAAAAGGAAAAGCATTTCATCTACCAGGGATATGATGACGCAACATGTTTGGTGGAACTTGATGAGGAGCCGCCTCATGAGATGAACAAAGAGGCATTGAAAATAGTCCTGCAGCTGGCTAAAATCTTTAAATGCAAAATAATAGACCAGATAAATGTAATGAGAAAGACCGTTGTGGACGGCTCAAACACAACTGGATTCCAGAGGACTTCTTTAATAGCCTTAAACGGCAAAATACCGGGTTCAGATATTGGAATAGAAACCATTTGTTTAGAAGAAGATGCAGCAAGAATAATAGAAAACAGGACAGATTCAACAGTCTACAGGTTAGACAGATTAGGCATTCCATTGATAGAAATAGTCACAGAGCCCAAAATACATACTCCTGAACAATGTAAAAAAATAGCTGAAAAAATAGGTATGATTCTTAGGAGCACTAAAAAAGTAAAACGTGGTTTAGGAACAATAAGGCAGGATGTTAATGTTTCTATAAAAAAAGGTGCAAGAAGCGAGATAAAAGGCTGTCAAGACCTAAAATTATTACCTAAAATAGTTGAATATGAAGCAGTAAGGCAGCTGTCATTAAGTAATATTTACGAAGAATTAAAGGAAAGCAATGCTGAATGTATGAAAGAAAAACATGACTTAACTAAACTATTCAGAAAAACAAGCTCCAAAGTTCTGAAAAGGATACTTGAAAGGGAAGGCAGGATTTACGGGATAAAAATGAAAAACTTCGCAGGCTTTCTTGGTCAGGAAATACAGCCAAACAGAAGATATGGTACGGAATTAAGCGACCATGCAAAATTATACGGCGTAAATGGCTTATTGCACAGTGATGAGCTGCCTGAATATGGAATTACTGAAAAAGAGGTTGAAAATGTCAGAGAAAAATTAAACTGCAATGAAAGAGATGCATTCATATTAATAGCAGGTAATGAAAACAAAGTTAAGAAAGCCCTTGATGTAGTGATAGAAAAAGCAAACAACCTTAATGTTGAAGGAGGGGTAAGAAAAGCCAATCCTGACGGAAGTTCAAGCTATTTAAGACCTTTACCTGGCTCTGCAAGGATGTATCCTGAAACAGACATCCCTGAGATTGAAATAACTAAAAAGATTCTTGATTCTGTAAAAATCCCCGAACTTTTAAGTGAAAAAACAAAAACCCTTGAAAAATACGGCTTAAACAAAAACATAGCAGGAAAAATAGCTTATCAGAAGGAATACTTTGAAGGCTTATTCAGAAAACTGAAAAATCTTAAGCCCGGCTTTATTGTTGACACTTTTTTATCCAAGAGAAATGAGCTTAAGAAAGAATATGATATTAACAAAGAAAATATAACAGACGAGCACATAGAAACAGCATTGGGGCTTATAGACAAGGGAAAGATAGCAAAAAACCATATTAACAGGGCATTGGCTGATATTGTCAAAGGCAAGTTTAACATTAAAGATTATGAAACTATTGACAGCAAAAAGCTTGAAAACGAAATAAAAAATATGATAAAAAACAACCCAGGACTAAGCAAAGGCGCTTATATGGGAATGATAATGAAGAAATTCAAAGGCAAAGCCAGCGGCAAAGAAGCTATGGAAATTCTTAATAAGATTCTGAAATAATAAAATTCTGAAATAAAATGCGGAGAGGAATATATTTAATTTTTTCTTATTTTATAGTGTAATACAGATAATAAAATTTTTCCTAAAATAGAATCAATTTTTTTCAAAAGTTCACAGTCTTTATTTGTAAATTCTTCAAAAGTTTTTATTTCATCTTTGTCAATTACTAAAACAGAATATGCTTTTTTACCATCATATTTATACTCAAACTCAATATAAGTATTTTCTTCAGATGAGTCCATAAATTTATAAACATGAAAATTTAAACGAGAACCTAAATCTGAATATTTGGGAACAATTCCTTTATCAATTAATTTATCTGTAATATCTTCACATTGAGGATTATTCTTATTAAACACAACACCAAGTCTTTCATTTCCATCTTTTTGAATAAAATAAAAAATCAAAGGAACAGCATCATTGTTCCCTATTATTTCCTTAATATAAATTTCACCATCTGAAAAACTATTTCTTATTTGATTACTAAAATAATCTGCTAATTTTTTATTTAATAATTGGTTTTTATTCATTTTAAACCCAGAATTAACCAATATATTTAAACTTTACTTTTTAAAATAATTATATAATTCATAAAAAAATTTATATACTCATGTATTAATTAATATAATATGTTCCAGCATTTACCCAAACTTTACTTGATTGAAGAGAAAGACGAGGTAATAGAAGAGAAATTATTTGGGATTATAAAGGAATTCACTGATGTGCTGGAAAAGTTCAGGCAGTCTATTTATGAGTCAAAAATAAATGAAAAGGAATTTGAAATAAATTACCTTAAAAAAATAATTTATTCTGTGAAAAGAAAAATAAAGATTCTTGAGAGGGATATAAAAGAGATACTTAATATTGAAAACCTTGAAAAGGAGTTTATAACAGTAAAAGACTATATATTCATAAAAGACAAGATAGACCAGCTTAACAGGATAAAAGAAAACCTCAACATTATTGAAGGCATTCTTCAAGAAGACCCTCCGGCAGACGAATTCAGGAATGAGCTTCTTGAGGCAATGGAAAATGACATCAACATAATTTCAGACTCTATGGAACAAATAATGCATGATGACAGCAACCTGGAAAAGATTTACAGCAAAATATCATATCTTTGATAAGTTTAATGGAAAATTATATAAATAAATGACATCTATTTAATAAAAATGAGGTGGGTAATTGACTAATATAATGATTAATAAGCTTCTCAGGAAAAACAAAGCCATGTTTCTTGCATATGACCACGGCATTGAGCACGGGCCAAAGGATTTCAACATAGAGAATGTAGACCCAAGAAGGATTCTGGACATTGCATTAGAAGGCAAATACACGGGAGTTATATTACAGCACGGCATAGCTGAGAAATATTATACCGGCGCTTACAGGGACATACCATTGATTATAAAACTGAACGGAAAAACATCAATCCCCCACATAGACCCCATATCAAGGCAGGTATGCTCAGTTGAAAGGGCTGTAAAGCTGGGGGCTGATGCTGTGGGATATACTATATATGACGGATCACCGACAGAGCCAAAGATGTTCAGGGAATTCAGCAAAATAGTGGAGACTGCACATGATTACGGACTGCCTGTGATAGCATGGATGTATCCCAGAGGAAAATTTGTAAAGGATGAAAAAGATAACGAAATTTTGGCTTATTCTGCAAGAATAGGACTTGAATTAGGAGCAGATATTGTAAAAATAAAATACAATGATGACCCAGAAGGCCTTAAATGGGTTGTAAAATGCGCAGGTAAAACAAGAGTAGTCATATCAGGCGGAAATAAAATAGATATTCCTGAATTTCTTCATAAAATAGAAGAAATAATCAAAAGCGGGGCATCCGGCATAGCTGTGGGAAGGAATATATGGCAGCATGAAAAGCCATTTACTTTGACAAAAGCTATACAAAAAATAGTTTTTGAGGGAAAGACAGCTCAAGAAGCACTTGATTTCCTTAACCAGCAGAAATAATTAGAAATTCTTATAAATAAAGATTTCTTCAGTTGTAATATGAAAAAGAAAATTGCACGGGGAGCAGAAGCTGTAATTTATGAAAAAGGCAGCAACATAATAAAAGATAGGATAAAGAAGAAATACAGGATAAAAGAGATAGATGAATTGCTGAGAAAACAAAGAACCAGAAGGGAATCGAAAATACTGAAAAAATCACCAATAAGCTCCCCGAAATTAATAAAAGAAGAGAAAACCAAAATAATGATGGAGAAAATCCATGGTAAAAGAATAAGGGACCTGCTTGATAATAATTTAAATCTTGTAAAGGAAATAGCTGAATCTATTTCAAAGCTTCATGATAACAACATAATACACGGTGACTTGACCACTTCAAACATGATATTAAACCAAAAAAACAATAAGGTTTATTTTATAGACTTCGGCCTGAGTTTTATATCGCACAAAACAGAAGACAAAGCAGTTGACATACATTTGTTTAAACAGGCGCTTGAAAGCAAGCATTATAAAGCCTATGAAAAAGCTCTTAAGTTGTTTATCAAACATTACAATCCCAAAAATAAAAAAAATATACTAAAAAGACTTGAAAAGGTTGAAAAAAGAGGCAGGTATAAGACAAAAGGATGAAACCAAAAAACATGTTCTGGATTTTAATGATAATATTAATATTATCTTCTCTGCATTCTGTTTCTGCATTTGAAAACTCAAAAAAAGGATATATGCCTTTGCTTAGCGTTTACAGGACAGAAGATAATAAAAGCATGGGAAAAATAGCCCATCTTTACCTTGAGATAAAGCCAGGAAATGGCGATGTTTACCTCGACACTTTTCCATTGTCTGAACTTGACACGCAGATAACAGTGAGGTTTGCAAACAGGCTGGCATGCAAGTACACAAATAAAGACTGCAATCAATATGACTTCTTTTACAAAATAAGGTCTGACTCAACAACTGTCGGAGGTCCGAGTGCAGGAGCATCTGTCGCTGTGCTTACAATTGCAATGCTCGACAACCTTAACTTAAATGAAAAGGCAGTGATGACAGGAACAATAAACTCAGGTTATGTCATAGGGCCTGTGGGTGAGATAAAGGAAAAAATCAGGGCTGCTGAAAAAGAGGGATTTGAAAAGGTAATAATACCAAAATGGCAGCATTCTACAAACACATCATTTAACATTACAGATATTAATACAGAAGTTATAGAAACAGGAAATCTTGACCAGGCTGTTTATGAATTTACAGGGAAGAATTTCTCTAAGAAATATGAAAAAACAGAAATCCCTGAAGAATACAGCAGAATAATGAGTTCGGTTGCTGAAAGCCTTTGTGAGAATTTCAACAGGGCTGCAAAAGAATATGAAAATAAAAGGGATAATGAAACAGTAAACAAAAGCTTCCTGAGATATGAGTCAGGGATAAAATCAATAGAGGAAGGCAGGTATTACAGCGGAGCAAGTTATTGTTTTTCAGCAAACCTTCTTATTGATGAAATAATAATAAATGAAATGCCTGAAGAGAGTATAAAAGAGAAATACGAAGCTGTAAAAGAAAAGTTAATCAAGTTAAAAAATAAGATAAATTCTATTGAGATAAAAAGTCTTCAGAATCTTGAGACATTCATGGTTGTCTCAGAAAGGATAGACGAAGCAATGATGTCTATTGAGGAATACGAGGAAGAAGGGAATAATTCAAAAGAAGAGATTGCCTATGCTGTTGAAAGATACAACAGCGCATTATACTGGTCTGAATTCTTCGAATGGGAAGGCAGGGAAATAGAGCTTGATGAAGAAAGCTTAAAAGATACATGCCTGAAAAAGATATATGAGGCACAGGAAATAGACAATTATATCTATATCTACTTCAGGGAAAAGCCCGGGGAGGAAAAAATTGAGCAGGCAAAGGACGATTACAGAAAAGGGGATTATGAATTATGCATCTACAGGGCATCAAAATCAAAGGCACAGTCAAGCCTCATAATGACAGCCCTGCTGATAAAAGAGAATGAAACAAAAATGCTGCTTGACGAAAAGATTGAATCAGCTGAAAAGGTCATTGCAGAGCAGGCTTCTAAAGGCAATTTCCCAATCATAGGCTACAGCTATTATGAATACGCCTCCTCATTAAAGGACGAGGATGCATCATCAGGCTTATTATACAGCGAATATGCCCTTGAATTGAGCAACCTTGATATGTATTTTAAAGAAACAGAAGAAAAAAGCTTTCTTGAAAAAATCCCAAGAATAACAATAAGGATAAATAATTACAACATCACAGCATTATTTGTATTCTTTTTAGGAATCTCTGTGGGTGGGTTTATTGTTTTTATTATAATGAGAAACAAGAATCCTGTTAAGGACCATAAACCCAGAAAGTCCCTAGAAAAAGAGAGACTTCCCGGGAAAAAGAGGTGAGTTTTTTCTCACAAGGATGGTAAATAATAATTGATATTTAAAGGTTTCGTTTTTATACCATTCTAAAATAGTAACAAATTAAAAACAAATTATTTAAACCTTTGATTATTCTATAAAATATGGGAAAAAAGGATTTTTTAAGTGCAACTGAAAAAAAAGTCAGAAAATACCTGAGATTAAAGGAGAATTTTGACCCAAAAAAAGAGATTTTTGTCTATAATGACAACTCCAAAGAGTTCTTTGTATCTGTGTATTTATTAAGAAGGATATTTCATAAAGGCATGGAAATAAAGGAAGTAAAAAATCTGGAGAATTTTGATTTCAGAAATAATTTTCTAATAGTTCCCTGGAATATGGAAAGGGAAATCAATATTCTGGTTCAGCCCATCTTAAATAAAAAAACTGAAAGGCCTGAAACCATATCAAAGGAGTTATGGGAATGCCTTAAAGATAAAAAAACAAACAAAAAAATAGTAAAACTAATGGGGAACATAACTGAAGAAGAAATTATAAAATACTCAAAAGAAAAAAAATTAGCTGGGAAAATAAAAAAAGAGCCTTTAAATCCTTTGGTTAAGGAAATAATAGAAAAAAAGCCAAGGATGAAATATTCGATAATTTCCGGCCTGAAAATTCTGGAAGAGTTAAATAGATAATTTTATATATTAGATTTTATAAAAAATATTAAGATGGGGGATAATGAAACTATTGATGATTTATTAAGCGATGCCAGAATAGCTGAGAATAATAAAAACTATGAAAAAGCATCAAAATCATATAAAAGATTAATGGAATTATATACAAATAAAAAAGATTTCTCTTCTGCATTGGATTTATTACCTTCTGTTATTAAATACTGCTCAAAAAAAGAATCTGAAGATTTATATGAAAAATTTTCTGAAATATTAAAAAGAAAGAAACTTCCTGATATTATCCCTCCTTTTTATTGGGTAGTGTGTTCCCTAGAAGCTAAAGAAATCAATAATCTTGAGGTAACTATGATGCTTTATGAAAAAATAACAGAGGAATGCTCTGCCAAAAATTATGATGCCCTTGGAATAATTATAGCCATAGAAGGAATAAAAATCTCAAATTCAAATAAATTTAATCCTGAATATTTTGTTAATAAACTAAAAGAATTCAATGCTATAAAAGAAATAAAAGAAATTGATTATGGAAAAGTCTGGGAAGAACTAAATCACTATATTAAAAAAACAAAATTATCTAAAGGCATTAAACGAGAAATAGAATGCGCCAACAATAAAATATTGGGAATATCCATACATAATGAAAGAAATGATAAAATAAAAAAAATAGTCGATAAGGATTTACTACTTAAATTAAAAGATAAATGGATAAAAATAGATTGATCAGGAATTCTTTTTATTATAATTATCTAAAATGTTTTCTATTTTTTGTCCTATATCTCCTTTTATAGATTCATATAAAAAAGAACCTTTAATTATCTTTTTTTGGGTTTTGGAAGCACGTATGAGAAGCTCATACGACTTACGAATGTCATATATTTTATTTATTTTTACAGCCAGATTATGAATTCTTTTTTTATAGTTTTTTTTCATAATACCTTTTGAATTATCATATTTTTCTTCCAACGCCTCAAAAAGAGGAAAATAATCTTTATTAAGAATTCTGGTTATTTTTTTTGTATAATCCCCCATTATTTCTATTTTCTTATCAATACAATCTGATAATTTATCTATAAGAGAGGTTTCTTTTTTTATTATTTTATTAAGGTGTGACTCTTTTGTCATTTTAATTATTTAATATTGGATGTATTAATAAGTTTTTAGCGTAAAAAACCGAAAAATTTATGGTCATCTTAAAAGACTTCCATTTTTTCTTATTAAAAACTTATTAAGGATTATTCTCTTAGGAAAATATGAACAAAAAAATAATTATAATCCCTGCTGCAATAACTGTGATGATTGTTTTATATGGCTTTATTCCTTTCACACAGGAAATTCCTGAAGAAAACGGCAAGATAGAAGTGTTTTTCTGCCCTGAAGACAACTGCTCTATGGCTTTGATTAAAGAAATTGAAAATTCCTCGTTTGTGAAATGCGCTTTTTATGACCTGGATTTGAAGCCATTAATAAATACACTGAAAATGAAAAAAGCCTCTGTAATCATAGACGAGGACAATGTCAATGAAGAAAATGAAATATTTAATGTTGATTATGGTTCTGGTTTAATGCATAATAAATTTTGTGTTTTTGATAAAGGTATTATAACAGGAAGCTTTAATCCTACTGAAAACGGGAATTACAAGAATAACAACAACATGCTGGTAATTCATTCTCAAACCTTAAAAGAAAATTATCTTGATGAATTTGAAGAGCTGGAAAATAATGAAAAACAAAAGAAAACAAGAACAACTAAATTAAGTATAAACGGGATTTTAATAGAAAATTATTTCTGCCCTGAAGATAATTGTGAAAAAGAAGTCTTGGAAGAATTAGAGAAAGCTGAAAAAAGCATTTATTTCATGGTCTTTAGTTTTACTTCTAAAAATATAGGAAATAAACTGGTTGAAAAACATGAAAAAGGTATTGAAATAAAGGGGGTTTTTGAAAAATTCTCAGCTAACACACAGTATTCAGAATATAAAAAATTAAAGCAAAACAATATAAAGGTAAGCCTTGACAAAAACCCAGATATGATGCACCATAAAGTATTTATCATAGACAACAAAACTGTAATTACGGGAAGCTATAACCCCACAAAGTCAGCCAATGAAAAGAATGATGAGAATATTCTGATAATTCACAGTGAGAATATTACTAAAGAATTTTTAAAAGAATTTGAATTTATATTAAATAAAGCATAACATCTGAAACATTTGTTCCTGAAGGGCCTGTTTTTATAAGGCTGTTTCCAATATTTTTTAATAGATTATAACTGTCATAATTATCTAAATATGGTTTTATGTTTTCTGCTTTATTTAATGAATCATTATCAACAATGGCACCTGCTGTTTCTTTAATAAAATCAATACCGTCGCTGTCTATAGAAACAAGAACCCATTTTCCAGGATAGTTTTTCATTTCAAGCATAGAAACTGCAGCATAATGCTGGTTTCTTCCCCCTTCACCATGGTTTTCAGGCAATTTGGGGGTTGTTTCACCACCAATAATCAAAGCATTATAACTTGTATATTTTCCTTCAATGATTTCTTTTGCTCTTTTTTTGGCAATGGTTTCTGTATTACCTGTTTGCCTCTGGGTTATTATATGTGGCTTAAAACCAAATTCTTCTGCTTTTTCCTTCATTGTATTTAAAACTAAACTATTATCACCAATAATATAATTATCACAATTGGTTAATTCTTTCGGGGTTTCTTTAATTTCACCTTTAATTCCTTTTTTTATATGATTCAAAATATTTTTAGGTGTTTTATCTAATAATTCATATTCTTTTAAAATATTATG
>JAFGLI010000002.1 GCA_016928115.1 Candidatus Woesearchaeota archaeon
ATTAGTTGATGAAGTAAGGATTTCAGATGTAAGGAGAACAGAAGACTGGATTAATCAATCTTATCAGATAGTCGCAAACCAAAACAGTTATGTTTCAACAGGAGGAGAGGAGATATTTGTAAACAGAAGCTCGGATGATACTGATTCAGAAGGAATATGGTCTTACTTATGGAGTGTGGCAGGACAGTCATCTGGAAATTATTCTGCAGTTTCCATGGCAGAGAAAACAAATTACACTGTGCCTTATGATTATGAATTCTTTGAGATAACACAGGATTCAACAGGGCCTAATGTAACTCTGAATAATCCTGAAAACGGCTCTGACAGTAATTCTTCTGTTACTTTTACATACAGAGTTACAGATAAGTTAAGCACAGTATCTAATTGCTCTTTGTATATTGATGATGAGTTTGAGGATATAGACACTTCAATACAGGAAGGGACAGTTCAGTTCTTTTACCCAAGAATACCTATGGGAGGGTGGCATAACTGGAGTGTTAACTGTACAGATTATTATGGAAATGTTGGTGCTTCTGATAAATGGGAAATATATATCAGGCCCCCCGACTTAAAAATAAACAGTTCAGATGTTATGTTTTCAGATAATTCCCCCATAGAAGGAGAAAATGTCACAATGAATTTCACCATATATAATATAGGAGGAAGCAATGCTTATAATATTACTATAGAGGCTTATTTCAATAGCAATTTATTAGGCAATTTCACAGAGAACATAACTGATATAGACGGCATTAAGTCAAATGTAAGCCTTTCGGTTTCACAGGTTATGCCTGGTCCAGGGCCTCAGGAGTTTGAAATAAAGATAGACCCTCCTGTTGAAACAAACGGCTCAATTTTTGAATTAAGAGAAAACAATAACAATATTAGCTTTATATTGAATGTTCCGTCATGGCAGGTTTATTATGGGGATATAAATGCAAGCTTTTTGCTTTCCACAGTTTTGAATGATTCATTCATAAAATGGTCCGGAATACCAAGAGGGAATATATTTGTCACAGACAGTGATATAGTTGACAATATTGAATGGAATAGCCTGCATGCTATCGGAAGAAATATCACAAACGGGATTTCATCTGATGATTTTGAGGAAATTGATGAAAAATTAAACTCAACAGATTATAATGACTCTGTCAATTTAAGCTATACTTCAAATGGGCTGCCTAAAGATACAAAAACATTTAGCATTCTGGATGATAATATTTCAAATGTTCCTGTAATCAACAGCACAATTAATAATAATTTTGTGACAGGGATATTATGGGATAGTTCAGACGGAGGCAATGAATATAACAAAACCCAGGATTTGGTTTTTATTACAGAGATGAATTACAATAAAACAGGGAACTATGGGGTTTATGATTATGAAATAAGGATACCTGTTAATATAGAAAAATATGCATCTTCAACCAACAGTATTTCATTTTATTATGAGATAAAATAATAATATAAATAATTTAAAATGGCTGAAATAAAATACAAACTTATTTAAATTATGAAACATAACAATAAAAAGAGGTGAGTTATCTTATGTGGGGGAAAAACGAAAAAGAGCTTAATGTTCCCAAAGAGATTCCTGAACTGGCCCAGGATAAATATGAGCATTCTGAGTTAAACCTATCTGAAAACAGGAATAATAATTCTTCTGATATTAATGTTCCTGAAACAAAAAAGGGAGATAATGCAGACCATGGTTTAAAGGAAATCGAGGATAAAATATTGTCTGAAACCGAAAAGAAAAAGATATTCTCAGAAGTTTCAGCTGAAAAACTCTATAATGATAAAGCAGAAGAAAAGCCTGTCAAAGAAGAACAAAAAATGAAACCCGCTTCTGCTGAAGAATTGAAGGAAAACCTTCCTGAGGTCAGGGAGCCTGAGCCAATGCCAAAAATACATCCCACACACAGAAGGATATTGCCTTTCCACAGCAAAGAGCCTTCGAAAGAATATTCTGATTATATAGAACCTTATAGTTATACAGGAAAAACACAACAACAAGGAGAGTTTTTTCATGATGGACTATCTGATTCTAATAAACCAAAAGAATCCCCTTTGAGTTTTTTTGACAACCTTTCCCGTTTTTTCAGGAAAAAAGATATGGACAAAGAATCAGAGTCTACACTCAAAAGGCTGCTGGATGATGACCTCTTGCAGAAGATGAAGTCATTCCATACATGGGAATTGGAAGATAATGAGAGTTATTTTTTATTTGAAAAAGAGAACCTGAAAAGGGCACTGCAGAAAAAGCTTTCTGAACTGAAAAGTCTGGAGGAAAGATGGTATATTGTAAAGGAAAGGCTTGTTAATGAGGAACATATGCTGAAAAAAGAAGAATCCCAGATAAACTTTAAATTAGATGAGTTAAAAAGCATAATGAAAAAACTGGTTGATGAAAAACAAAAAGAAAATAATGTGAAAGAGTCTATGCAAAAAGAGGCTTCAGAAGAGGGTTATTTTATTCTCAGGAGTAAAAATGGTGTTGCAGGTGTTTTAAAATCAATAGATGACCTGAAAGAGAAACTGCCTTCAGTGCCTGATGAGGTTTTTAATTATCATGTTAATGAAAACCGCAATGACTTTGCTGACTGGATTGAAAATGTTTTTAATGCCGCAGAAACTGCTTCAAAGCTAAGGGTATTGAAAAGCAAAAAAGAATTTATTGAATTTTTTTCTTAATTTATTAGTTTTATTTTATTTTTTAGTTATTAGCCTTTTCTCTGAAAATTTATATTAAAAGCGAAACATTTATATATGAGTATACATATATGTATATTAATATATTTATTATCAGTAAGTTAACAGAATAAATTACCTCACAGCCAAACTGACGAGGTATC
>JAFGLI010000003.1 GCA_016928115.1 Candidatus Woesearchaeota archaeon
AAACTGCTTTTTACTCCTGCTCCAAAATGGCTAAATGCTATTTGAGGAAGTGAAACAACTGCTTCTATTTGTGCGTGTTCCATTAAGAAATCTCTAACATATTGTAAAGACGAATTTGTTAAAATTCCATCGGGTAAAACTATTGCCATTTTTCCTGTTCCTGCTTTCAAAAAATCTAAACATCTTTCAATATACAAAATTTCTGTTTTTTGATTTTTCTTATTTTCTCCTAGTTTATACTTTCCTAAATAATCATGTTCAGTTGATTTAACTGTTGCCCCAAATGGTGGATTAGTTAAAATAATGTCAAACTTATTTTTTCCAAAACCTTGATGAATTTCTGAAATCTCATTTACCTTTCTTAAAGAATCAGTACTTATAATATTTGTATGACCATCATCATGGATAATCATATTCATTTTACAGACACGGGCTATTTGGTCATTTATTTCAATTCCATAAAGGTTATCTTTTGCAAAATCGTGCCACATTCTAAAATGTTCTTCTGGGCTGTCTGGAAATTCTTTATCAGCTAATTCTCTTACATAATCCATAGCATTAAGCAAAAATCCTCCACTACCACAAGCAGGATCTAAAATAAGTTTATCTTCTTCTGGTTCTAACATTTTAACAGCGAATTGAATAATTTCACGAGGAGTGAAAAATTGCCCCATTTTTCCTTTAAAAAAATCTTCCATAAATCGCTCAAAAGCAAAACCTTTGGTATCTAAATCAGTTTTATTAAAATTAATACTTTGTAAATGCTCAACTACTCCATAAACTACTTTTGGATTTAGTCGTATATCTTCCTTAAAGACTTCCGCATCTTTAGTTTTTGCATATTGGTATATTTTATCAATTCTTTTAAAAACTTCTTCTGGTGTTTCGTGCGTTCCAATTTGAAATTTATATGGCTCTCCTTTTTTAGTTACAGTTCGCTCTTTTTCTTCCTGTAGTTTGCAAAAAAGAAGTTTTGAAATTTCATCAAAAGCAGTAGTTGGAGATAACTTTCCTCCTTGCCAAACAGTATCATGTGCTTTATCTAAAACCCTAATCAAATCATCACGAGAAACAAGTTTTAAATCTCTTTCAGTATCCCCTTTGATAAATTTATATTTTGGTGCTTTTCCATATCGTTCTGGAATATCAGCAATAACATTTTTTTCTCTTTCTCTTTGAGTAAATCCTGCAACATCAAAAGCAGTTCTTGTTGTTCCTGCAACAACTATTGCATATTTTGCTCTCTTGCTGTTTGCATTTCCAAATGCTTGTTCTATTGCTTGTTTAAACTC
This sequence comes from Candidatus Woesearchaeota archaeon, assembly GCA_016928115.1. Taxonomy (GTDB): domain Archaea; phylum Nanobdellota; class Nanobdellia; order Woesearchaeales; family UBA9642; genus JAFGLI01. The sequence continues at coordinate 1,293 of JAFGLI010000003.1, forward strand.
TGCATCAGTTATGCCATCTTTTTTACATTCAACAACTAAATAATTATGTCCCTTTTCATCATAAACAACAATATCTGCTCTATCATCAGGTACTCTTCGCTCAACTTTTACTTCAATATCAATATTCTCTTTAGGATATTTTTTATCTAAAACCAACTCTACAAAATAAGAAGCCCTTACTTTTTCTTCTGGATTTGTAAATGTTGTAGAATATTCTCTTTTACAGAAATAAGTAATTCTTTTTTTATCATCAGAAAGTTTAATTATTTTTTCTTTAATCCCTCTTTCAACATTTTCCATAAATATTGTGGCATTATTATTTTTTTCAGTCATATTAACCCCCTCTTGTAAGAAAATATTATTTACTTATAAATATTTTTATAAAAACAACAATCTAATCCTAAAAAGCCCTTCCTTTCAGCCCAATAGCATAAATCCCGTTCTTCTTTATCCTTTCTTTATAGCCAGGAAAAGAATGGTAAATCTTTATGCCTTCCTCAACAGAATTTACTCCTGGAAGGACTCTGTCCAGGTATTCAGAATCCAGCATTTCCTGCACAGAAGCATATTTCCTGTTATAATCGATAAAGAAGTTTATTTCAGGCAGGTTTTCAATTTTTTTATAATTCTCATCAACTGCATAGAATACTGCAATATCCAATGCCTTAATATTAGAATAATTCTTGGAAGGCTTTGAAACATCCGGAACCCTGCCCTCTACTTCTTTGATTCCATTATCAATTAATTCATACCATCTCTCTGCCACAGGAAATATCCAGTCCATAGAATAAGGGAATTTAAGGGATTATATAAATTTTACTTATTGTCTTAATAGTTACGCTTCGCTTCACCCAAATTTTCCAGAATTATTTATGTAAGGCTCTCTCGTTAGGAAACATTATAAATAAGCTATTATTATAATATGAATATGGTGCATTATATAGATTCAATTGGAGAATTTCGCTCACTATTAGATTATTATATCTCCTGTCTAGAGAAAGAGGACATATTATCACTTACTTTTAACTACAGATTAGAGGGTAAAAAATTTCATTCAAATATTTTCAAAAAAGAACAATTTTTCTCAGAGAAAAAAGAACAGATTGTAATTAAGAAAACTCCTGAAGTTGAAAATATTTTCAAAAACTATAAACTTCTTCAGAGAAATATGCCTGTTTTCTATGGCTACCCTTTATTCATGGATTCTAATGGAAATGTTAGCCCTGTTTTCTTTGTTGAAATTTTCTTTGAAGAAAAAGAGGATTCTATTATTCTTACTAAAGAATCTGTAGTTCCAGAATTCAATCATTATATCCTGACAAAACATGATTATAATGTAGAGGAGATAAATAAACTTCGCTTAGAAATTGAGGAAGAAGATGATTTTGCGGTTAAACTTCAAAAAATAACTGAATTGCTTAATCTTGATAAGAAAACCATCACTTCTGAACTTGAACAAAAACCATTAATGGTAAAACCCTTATCTCAATTAATAAACAAAGCAATTTTATATTTTGGTGGGAGAATGGGCTTTACTAGGGGATTGGTAGATGAACTACAAAAACTAAAAAAGTTGTCTCAACATCAATTAGAATCAACATCATTAGGAATTTTGTTTAATAAGGAAAAACATGAAATATCAGAAAACAAAAAAGATCTTCTGGAGATATTTAATCTAAATGAATCCCAAGAAAAAGCAGTCAAGAATGCCTTTTCAAATAATATTAGTGTTATTACTGGGCCACCAGGCACAGGAAAATCTCAAGTTGTTCTTAATATTGTGGCAAATGCTGTTTGGAATGATAAAAACGTATTATTCGCAAGTAAAAATAACCGAGCAGTAGATGTGGTAAACGAGAAACTTAAAACAATTTTATCTAAAGACTTAATTGTGAGAATGGGTTCCAGTAAACACAGGAAAAACGCTAAATTACAAATTTATAAGCTCTTCCAAAACAAAAATTCCATAAAAATATCTTCAAACTTTGAAAATGATGTTGAAAAAATAAATAATATCAACAAAGAAGTAAACGCTCTTAAAGATCAATTGGAAGATATGTCTAAAACCAATGAAGAGATTGAAGAACTACAAAATCAAGCCGATACCATGGCAAAAGATATTCCTGAAAAACTTTATAACCAATGCAAAAATGACATATTTGAGAAAATCAATAAATTTGCAGTAGAAAGTGACATAAAAAATAATTTTGAAAACACAGGTTTAATTAAGAAAATAATTAAGATGTTTTTTCCCTCATTCTACCAACGAAAAGAACAAGCAATTTTCAAAAAATATTATGACCTTTTAAGTGATAATTTTAGAAGATATTTGGACAAAAATATTAAACTCGCTTCTCAAGAGATAAAAAATTCGTTGAGTTGGATTTTGCTCTTTAAACAAGTTGAACTCTTAAGAAAAGAAATTGATAATTTGAAACACAAGTTAGCAAAATCTGATTCTATTTATACTTTACAATCTAAAATAGCCAAATATCAAGAAGAAAAAATAAAATTATCAAGAAGCATATTCGAAAATTATTGGTTTAAAAAACTAAAGAAAACCTCTTCTTCTGATGAAAACCATGTTTCTAGATATATAGATGCCTCAGAAAAACTGGAAAGATACATTGAGGATTATTCTTTATGGAGACAATTAGTAGGAGAACAAGAAAACGAAATTCAAGAGATTTTATCTTTCCTTCCAATTTGGGTTGTAACTAATCTTTCAGCAAAAAATAGCGTTCCTTTAAAAGAGAATCTTTTTGATTTGTTAATCATTGATGAAGCCTCACAGTGCGATATTGCCTCTGCTTTACCATTATTTTATAGAGCCAAACAGGCAGTAATTATTGGTGATCCTAAACAATTGAAACATATTTCATTACTTAGAGAGACAGAAGATAAAAAAATCGCTTCCCAAAATAAAATTTCTGAGTTGTACTTAGATTATGCTTATAGTAAAAATTCTCTTTATGATATTGCAGAAAGAACAATCAAAAGCAAGAAGAAATCGCCAATTTTATTAAACAAACATTATCGTTCCTACAAAGATATCATTAATTTTTCCAACGAATATTTTTATGATAAAAAATTAAACATAATGACTGATGAGAGCAAATTAATTCCTGATAAAGTTTATCCAAGAGGAGTCAAATGGATTGATATTCGTGGAAAAACTAGCAAAACAAAAAGCCCCTATAACAAAGAAGAAGCAATTAGGATAATAAATATTCTCAAAAGTTTTAAAAAATCAAAATTAAAGAAAATTTCTTTTGGAATCGTTACTTTGTTTAGGGCTCAAATGGAATTAATTGCCGATATGACTAGAAAAACAAAAGAATTGAAAAATATGGATATTACAGTAGGAACAACACATAGATTTCAGGGAGATGAAAAAGATATAATCATCTTTTCTCCAGCAATATCACAAGATGTTAAGCAAAAAACACTTAACTGGATTCATAATACCACGCAATTGTTGAATGTGGCTATTACAAGAGCAAGAAGTGTTCTCCTGATTGTTGGGGATAAGAAAAAATGTCGTGAGGCAGGAGGTTTTCTTAAAAGTTTAGAAGAATATGCAGAATCTAAGAGAGAAATAGATATTAATTTTGATTCCCCTGTCGAAGAAAAATTATTCAAATTACTAATGAAAGAGGGGGTTAAAATTCTTCCTCAATATGAAACTAAAATAAGAGGTAAAAAACCTTATAGGCTTGATTTTGCTTTGTTCATAAATGACAATAAATATGATGTTGAAGTTGATGGTGATAAAGCCCATTCTCAAAAAATTGAATCTGACATTTTACGAGATATTCATCTTAGAATGGATGGCTGGAAAGTAAGAAGATTTCAGGTGAGCGAAATTAATAATAATATTAATAAAGTTATGGAAGAGATTAAAAGACTTTGTTAACGAGAGAACCCTTATTCTTAACTTTACTCTGGAAAACTACGACACCAATAGATTTTTGGTGGCTTAAAAACTCCGCAGACCATCAAAGGTCTGCTACATATAACAAAAATCTAACAATCCACCTTCTAAACCATTTCTTTTGTCTCATCAAAATATAGAAGTGGAAAATATTTTTCATATTTTTCTGATGTTGTAAGAAATATTGATTTATCAGCATCATATAATATTTTTCCTTCTTTTATTTTTGAATCTCCAAGTTTTCTTCGATAAGTCGTAGAATGATCAAGCATAATTTGTTTTATTTTTATTATTCGTTCATTAGGATAATTATTTTTCTTCAAAAACTCTTCAGCTTTTTTTATACTATTTTCAACATGATTCTTATAATTTTCTTTATATGTTTTTTCAGAATTATAATCAATGTCATGAAAAATAACTCCTAATTTCAATAACTCAAAATCAACATTTTTTAATTTGTTTGCAATTTCCAATGCTCTTTTCATTACATTCTCAACATGAGTCCATTGATGAAAAGAATCATTTTTCTCATATTCTTTCTTTGCAAACAATATTGCTTTCTCAATTATGTCCATAATAAAAAGATTATATGAATCTTAATAAATCTATCGAAGAACACCAAATTTTCCCTTTGCTATCATGCTTTTTAGGGTAAAAAAATCCTGCATTTAAAGTCCCAGAAAACTTATTTATATACATCCTTTCTATGGTCAAAACAATTAATTATGATGCTGTTTTTCTCAATTCTGTAAATGATCCTAAATGGAGGGATTCTTATACTCCGATGACCTTTTAGTTTATATTTTAAAGGTTTTCCTGATTCCGGAAGTTGCTCTAATTTCTTAAGATGTTTAATTAATTTCAACCTTGTTTGTTTATCCTTAATCCTCTTAAACTCCTTTCTGAATTCCTCAGAAAATATTATCTGCATTTTATCCTCAAGAGATGTTTAGGACACCAGCGATTTCTCAATGCATCAATAAATCATCAATTTCTTCATCAGCCATTTTAGTATCTGCTTTAACAAATCTTCCTTTTTTTATTTCATCTTCACTTCTTCTGATTTTGTCCATTAACATCATATCATCTCTAAGAGATTCTTTTCTGATTTGTTTCAAAAAAATATTTCCATCTTCATTAAACACAAGAAACTGTGTTGATGGTTTTACGCCTGCATCTTTCCTAACTTCAGATGGTATTACAACTTGCCCATTCCGGGATATTTTGGTTATAGCAACTTCCATTTTATATCACCTACAATACATTTTAATATTAAAACATATTGTATATATAAACTTTTCGGTTTTTGGGGCTTTAATCCATGTGCTGGCAGGTTTTTGCAAAAAATCCTCACTCAATAACTCTCCTCAACACAGGAGAAACAAAAAGTCAATAATAATCTACAGTTAAGAAAACCTCCTTTTTAAAGAACTCTTTTTTTGTCTTCATCAATAATGTCCATAATAAGCTTCTCTACCTTTATACCTCGAAGCTCAGCTAAAGCAATTAGATGTATGAGAGAATCTCCTATTGCATTATCAAGTTTTTCATCACTGAATTTATCCTTCCTTATATCTCTACTAACAAATTCTCTTGCTAATTCTCCTACCTCTTCAACAATATGATTAAATGTTGTTTGTTCAGAATCCGGAAAACCTCTCTTTTTTTCCCACATTTTCATAAATTCAATGATTTCTTTCTGAAATTTATCAACTTCCATAAATAACAAATAAATCATCAATATTAATAAACCTTTCCAAAACCATTTATATATCCAATTCTCATTATAAAAAAATCGATAAAATATTTAAATTATTTTAGTTTAAATTTATTAATGAGCAGCTTATTGGATAAAATAATAGAAAATGAAAAGACTGAATCCAGGGAAATTATTAATTACCTTCTTGATGTGCCGCATGATTCAATAGATTCAGCATTACATATAGCCCATGCAATAAAATCCGGATTATGTTTCCCTTATTTCCCGGCAATGTTATTAAATAAAAAAGGAGTTATATTCAAACTGGATGAAGACGACCTTACTAATTATCCTAATGAAGACTTTGGAAAAGATATTGAACAATGCAGTTCTCTACAATATTTAACAGAAGATCCTTGTTTGTATATTAATAATGGTCCTAAAATAGCCATACAAAATCCTGAAATTGAAAAATCAACTTTCAAAAGAAGAATACAAGAATTCTCATCAATCAACTCCTATGAATTAGGATGTATAGTCGATATAAAATTATATAAATCACAAACTGAAGACTTATCTTTGCCGAATCCTTCAAAGTGTAAAGGAAGTGAAATTATGGGCTCATGGCTTTATAAATCTGATATATTAAAATGGCCTTTTATATTAGAAAAAAAACATTGTGAAAGATTTAAATCACATTTTAATAATGTCCCGGGCATGAAAATTTACTATCCTGATTACAGTTTTTGTCATTTTGAAAAAACAGATGAAAAAGAAATTAAAGATTTTAAAAAATATTTCTCTGAAAAAGTAGAGCCAAAATTAAAAGAAATATTAGACAGATAATTGGTTCCGGAATGGTAAATCTTAAGAACATCAGTAAACCTTCTGATTCATAAATCTCTTCCTGAAAACATCATCATCGACTTCTGTATAAGGCATTTTAGTGCCGTCAAAATAACCGCCTAAATTAACTTTGTTATATCTTCCTTTTGATATTATTATTATGTTTTCTTCCGCCCTGTTGGAAATTGTTATAGAGCAAAGAGTATCATTCGTGATTGTGTCGCACACAATTCTCTTGTCCACAATATATCCCTTATCAATAGGTTTTCCTGGAGAGCATCCGCTGAAAAACAACAGCAATGTGCCCCATCCCAAAATATTTTCCAGAGATATCATTCAAATATAACAGCAGCATAGCTCACGCTGTTTTTATAATCTGTCTTAAGAATATCTGCAGAAGTATAATACTGCTCTAATCTCACTTTCTTAGATTTTATTGTTTTAAGCAGTAATGCTATGGGATAAACCCCGCAGATGGTCATAAAGTTATCATCTGTAAACTTAAGAAAGCCTTCAGCATCGAAATTCTCTATGAACTTTATGGCTTCCCTGTCCTGCTCATATATCCTTTTCTTAACATCTGATGTAAACGGAAGATGGCGGTAATCCCTTCCGTAATGAGTGAAATCCGAAGACACAATAAAAACAACCTTCTTGCCTGAATCCATTATTGTCTCTTTTAAGTCAAGGGCTATTTTATCTAAATCAGCGTTTGAATCAACCAGAACAGGCAGTATCTTTATCTTCTCAAGCTTATTCTTATAAATGAACTGAATAAAAGGTATCTGAACCTCTAAAGAATGCTCCATTGCATGCGCCTTTTCATTAACTTTAATATTTCCTTTCTCCTTCAGAGCCCTTGCAAAATCCTGGTCCACTCTCACATAGCCGTAAGGCATGTCCCATGTCTCCATGCTTATGCCTGAGCCATTGCCGTGATGATTAGGACCTAAAAGAATAAAAAGGTCAGGCATCTCCATTTCCGCTAACTCTTTATAAGCCCAGGCTGCGCACGGCCCTGAATATTTATAGCCTGCATGGGGAACAATTACAGCCTTTATCTTCTTGTCAGGCTTGGAAGGAAGTGCTCCCGGACCAAATTTATCTTCAAAACATTCCTTTATTGTCTTATCCAGTACAGTGACTGCTCCCGGATAGAATTTTCCTGCATAAACTGATTTTCTCATTTTATTTTACTAAATAGAATTAAGTTTTTAAATATTTCGAAAGAAAAATTATTTTTTAATTTTCTCTATAATGAAACCAATTAGTGTCCCGATTAAGGCAAAAACAATAACAGCAAGTATGAACCCTACTATGGAAGCCAAATAACAGGAACTTGTATTATATATATTACAACCAAGAAAGCCTAATGAAGAAAAAGAAAAAATTATTAAAAAAGAGGGAAGTCCTATTACAAACAAAACAGATTTTATAATCCCTTTGCCAGGCAGAAGTGTAGAGATAGGAAAAATAATACTATCCAGAATTCCAATGATTGCTCCAATAAATGCACCTTTCTTGACATAACTCCATTTCTTCCAGTTCATCATATAAAAAACATAAGGGAGTTTTATTTTTATAAATATTCTGTTTTTATTTCCGTAAAAATTAAGAAAAAGTTTATTTCAGCCTTATAGAAGAAAAGAACTGCCATGTTTTTTCCATCAAATCAGTTTCTGTCATATTTAAAAGAAGATGCTGCTCTCCCCCTCCAGGAAGAGAACTGTACTCAATCACATCCCAGCTGTTATAAAGAGAAACATCACTCATCTGTGTGTTTATGTTGTATAGTCTTGCATCAAGCCTTATGTCATCTTTAGGGGATGCAAACTTTCTCACCTGGCTTATTGTTATTTTCTTTTCCACACCATCAACCAAAATATGGCTTATGTATAGTCTTTCAAGCTTTCCTCTTGGTGATGCTTCTTCCGGCTCCTCGGGTTCCTCTGGCTCTTCAGGTTCCTCGGGTTCCTCTTCCTCCGGCTCTTCACAATAATCGCCATTATAATTCTCTATCCATTTCCATTCACCATCTTCATAAACACAAGTGTAATCATCCAGAACAGTACAATTTGTCTCACTATAACATCTCTCTTCACAACCAGTGGTATAATTATCATCACAATCTAAATAACCATCATCACATCCAAAATTACATCTTGATGAGCCTGCGACTAACTGGCATGTAGGGCAGGTAGTGCCGCATGGATCAGTGCAATTATTATAAGGAGAACAATACTGGCCAGGAGAATCATCTCTATTCTCTACACATTTACATATAGAATCACTACCGCAAAAACAACTGTTTGTTTCATACACACCATATACGCAATAATTAGTCCAGGGATGTGAATTGTTAAACCCTGGATCTATTGTATCATAAATTATGTCCCCGCAATCAACACATCCCACATCGTTACTACACCTATCCCTATCACTATAAGGCCTGCATGTGCCATCAATATACTCATTGCAACAATAATTGTCAGGAGCTGAAAACCTATCATCACATGCTGCAGAAACAAAACTAATTGAAAACATAAAAGATACAACTAATAAAACCAAAATATAATTTCTGTTTTTCATTTTATTTTTCATAAGTATAACTCCTGTATTATTGTTGGCAGGTCTTCAACAGGCTCTCCTTCAGACCCGAAAAGGTTTCTCATAAATCCCAGAAACCTGTTCCATGTCCTTATTATAGCATTATGTTCCTCAAACTCAGCTATTTCCTGCTGTGAGAACACAGCTATCCTGTACTTGTCATTAAAATACATGTAAAATCCTGAACCAAGGTTCCTGTTATAATATTCCATGCAGTTCACAAACTCAGAGTCTTGTGCATAAACACCTTTACATATATTTTCAGGTTCAGTATCCTCTTCTTTCAGAGGATAATAATTAATAATCTCCTCGTCCATGAATCCCGTAATATTGGTTACAACAGCACCCATTATTATTCTTTCCTCACCGCCTTCCACTAATTTTAAGACGCAAAGGCTTTCCTTAAACTGCGTATTAATCATATACTCTGATATCTCAGCTTCTGCGTTTATATCATAATTTATAACAGATGAATTTGCGCAGTGAAGAGTATAACTTATTGTTTCATCATTTTCTGTCTTATTAAGAGCAAGCTGGTAAAGCCTTGCCGCTAATATAGCCATTGAGGGCGCCTGATCTAATGTTTTCCATATATTTCCATCAGGAGAGCAGTAATGTGTCCCTAAGACAGAATAATGGTCTTTTCTGACAACATTAACATTTTCATTCCATAAATTATCTCCTGCAGCTATTGTTTTTTCAAGGTTGCACCCATAAAATGCACCATCAAAAAATATGATTCCATTATCCTCATAAGAAGGCCTGTTGCCGTAGTTTTTACCCCATAATGCTTCTGTCACAGTAAAGTCATTCTTTACATAAATACTGTTCCAGCAACCTGCATTAGTATCATCGTAATATTCTTTTTCTGTGAGTGTTGATTCAGCGCCGCAGCATCTTGTTCCTGTCCATCCAAAGCTTAGCTTATTATTGCATGCATACCACTGAGGGCCATAACTCCAGAAGTCATCAGGATCTATTGTTTGAGGATTCAAGGAATCAATCCATGTCCTGAAAGGTCCTGAACAGTAAAGGGTATCTCCTGATTTAGGCCTTAATACAAAATCATCTAAATAAATAGTGGAGTTTTCTGTTGCATCTCCATGTACAGGAAAAGAATACTTAAATTCATAGTATTTGATAGGATAATTAATATCGTCCAAAGGAATCATTATGTGGTGAAATACATTAGGTGTTATCTCAGGCAATATAGTGTAATCTGAAAGCCTGTATGTTTTTCGTGTGTCTGAGCCGTCATCTAAATAAAATGTCACACTATCAACCATTAAATCCATAAATCCTATATCAAATTCAATAAATGAAAAATCACTGTAATCTTTTATAGCTATCTGGTTTTCAACTTCCTGATAACCAGGCATATAAGCGCCAACTGAACTTGAATCTTCTTCTATAGTCCATGACTCATACCAATCAGTTACATAATCAGTATCTCCTTTAATTCTTTTATTAAAACTCTCTATCGTATACAACTCAGAGCCTGTTGTGAATATGTTTCCGTTGTCAAAATTATTATTATCATCAACAAGATTTATATTATCACAAATACCAAGATAACAGCATTCTGCCCATAAATTCCTATCGTCTCTATTGTAACATACAAAAGAGTCATTTCTTCCCTGCACTGTGGGACCTTCTAAGTTCCACCTGTAATCAACACAGCATATATGGTCAGGGTCATCCATTGTATCAATTGAAGAAACCTCTGAAAAGCATTTCAGTACAGCATCTGTGTCAGATGCACTAACAGGAACTATTGTGCCTCCTCTTTCAGCGCATGTTAATTCAGTGACTTCTTCTTCTATACAATATCCGTAACAGCATCCGTTTTCTGCGTCTGTGTCAGATGCATGTATCCAGTATCCCTTACACAGGCTTGTGGCCGGGCAGAAATTCCCTTTTTGGTTTTCACATTCTTTATTTGGATTGCCTATAAAACTACCTGACAGGTTCATGTCTTCTTTCATTTTATACTCTTTTGTATCTGTTTTCTCATCAGGTTCTGATTCATATTTATATGGATCATCTACATCTTTTTTAGTATTACCAACAATAACATAACATTCCCCGCATGTATTCGGGCTTCTTTCTTCCCATGGCTCATAGCCAATAGTATAACAATTATTTTCTTTTACACAACACTTTCCGGATTCACAATCACCACTATCATCAACTTCAAAACCTGGGGGAGCCGCACATATTCTCTCTCCGGGACCACATGCATTTTCAAAAGTCTGCAGATTTGAAACATGTATTCCTCCTAAAGGAGAATCTCCTGTTGCATCACATACAAACCAGTTCATAGCATTTGATATTAAATCATCATTTGAATCTGTTAAATCAATATTGTGTATTTTCAGTTCATTATTAATGCCGTCGGCAGGGAACCATTCTCTCATCCATATTTCCCCCCCGTCATAATCTTTATCTTCATCACAAAGAAATATACTGCTTGGGTCAATATACCCTTTATCATCTAAACCATCATCACCGCAGCAGCCGTCTGCTCCTGATATTGCAGAAGGGTTTGTTTTAGCCTCTTCTTTATAATCTTCATACTCTTCTTTATTTTCATCATGACAAGCAGCCTGACAGTCTTCATCATTCATATCCACAGGACCATCTTCATCATTATCAATACCATCACTACACCCTTCATCTACATCTGACTCTTCTGTTTCAGTACATGAGCCATGATTACATTCCTGTTCACCAATACATGCGTTCCCGCATTCTCCACAATGATCACTATCTGTTAAAAGGTCTGCCTCACAGCCATTATCCCAGTTATCATCACAGTTGCCCCAGTTTTCTTCACAGTGAAGGCAGGAATATGTATAATATCTATGACCAATGCCTGCTTTTATTTTAGTATCAAACCAAAGACCCCCTCCTTGAGATTCCTCGCCCTGTGAGCATATTTCCTCCTTAACATGTTCTTCATCTTCAATAAACTGAACATATCTGTTCAAATGGGGCTGTTTTGCAAAAACCTGCCAGCACCTTACATCACGGTCAGCTGGCCATGTGCACCCTGGAAGGAAATTACTCCACATTGTTACTTCTCCTCTTGTACCAATCTCAGAATATTTTGTATATAAACCATCTTCTTCATTTCTTACTGATTCATAATCTGATGAAATTAAACTGAAACACTCACTACGGGAGGTGGGTTCATCATCTTTTCTCTTGCAATCAGCACCACAAGATTTAACTTCATAATAAGGACTCTCTTTTGTATTGGATATATAGCACTGAAGAGCATAAGCATAACCTGAGAACATAATCAAGGTAATTAAAATAAACACTACTAATAACCTCTTTTTAGCATTAATTTCCATTTTAAATTAATATTAAGGATTCCCTCTTTTTGATTAATTATCTATAAATATACTCCTTTAAAAAATTATTGTTTTTTGTTTTAATTGATATTAATCTTTAAGAACATTTAATTTTTTGACCAGTTCATTAAAAACTTTTTTCTTCTTTTCACGGCTTAAATGAAACAAATTCTTATAAATCATATTTCTGGAAACAGTAAATATATAATTAAGCTTTATAACACTGTCTTTTATTGCTCCCTCTTTTTTAGTCAAATCTATCCCTTCCATCTCAGTATTGCTTGTTATTCCCGCAACAACAAAATTATTGAATTCCTCAAACAAAACAATAGCCGGCCTTTTTTTTATTTTAAAACTATCTGCAAACTGTATTCTTGTTAAAACAATATCCCCTGGCTTGAATATATCTGACATTTTAAAATAATAAGACTAAGCATTCTCCCATGCTTCATCTTCTTTATTATCCCATAATTCCTTCATTTTCTCCTGCTGTATTTTATGCAGAAACTCATCATATTGGTTTTTATTTTTTACAAAAACCTTTGCCATTTTTTCTATAAGCTCATTATATGTCTCCCTGGGATGATCTTTAAGCTTTTTTAGGTTTTTTAATAAAGACTTATCAACCTGTATTGTTGTTGTATTCATTATAGTTCACTATAGTTAATTATAGTTAATTATATTTAAATCTTTTGTTTTATTTAGAAAAAAAGCCTGTTTTTATAACATTAACTTATTAAAAATTAGAAAAACTACAAAAAATCCGGAAATTATTAAGAATCAATCAAACTTCTTTAAACCTAATACAATCTCAAAATTCTTAAAGTCATTATAGCTTCTCATCTCAAAAGGGTCATGGGCAAAGCTTCTCACAAAACATTTATTATTATATTTATTGCAAATCCTTGAATTCTGGAGCATTCTTCCGATTAAGATTATCTTGGTTATAAAATCTGCTTTTAACAAACTGCTGAAATTAAATCCTAAAATAATATCCTTTTCCCTGGCTAACTTGCACCTTACCTGATTTAAGCCGCTGTTGCGGAAATGAAAAGAATCTCTTTTTGAAGACATTTCCATATTAATTATAATGTCAACATGCTTATCCTCAAAATAGTTTCTTTCAGGAGGTGCAATTATAAAATCAAACTTATTTTTATAAGAGCCTGCTCTCCTGTTCCCTGAAAGAAAAAAAGCTGTTTTTATTTTTATGTCAGAATCTAAGTCTTTTAATTCTTTTTTATCTTTTTCATTATTAAGAATGAAAACTATCTGCTTATAATTCAGCTTTTCAGCTATTTCCAGAAATTCTTTTGCCTTTTTTTTATTGTAAAAAACAAAATCCTCCATTTTAATCATATCTTTTTCTTATTTATTTAAAGATTTCCAAGAATAACACATTTCATGCATATTTCATCTTTGCAAGACTCACCACAACTCCTGCATTTATTTATTTCCTTATTATTCTCATATCTTTTCTCAAGCCAGGGCATTATCTTCAAAAAATAACCCGTGATATTCTCTTTTACATTTTTATTCTCTTTCTCATAATTATCCAGAGCAATCCTTATCATGTTCCTGTATGCCAAAGCTCTTAAAGGGCATGCGCAGTAATTCACATTAAACCCCTGCTTTTTACTAAACCTCTCAATCTCTTTCTCCCTGATAAAATACATAGGCTTTACTCTTGGCACAAAACCCTTTGAATCAATCAACCCTGTTTTAGGGCCTAATCTTGCAGACAAAGATAATCTTGCTGTGAATAAATTCATTAAAAACTCCTGTGCAGCATCATCAAGATTATGTCCTGTAACTAATTTATCAAAACCTAAAGTTCTGGCTTTTTTATTTAAAAGATTCCTTCTCAGGACACCGCATACAGAGCAGTTTTTCAGTTTTATGTTTTTTCTTACTAAAATCTGCTGTATCTCAGGCAAACTGTAACTATATTCATTTTTATATGAGAAAACATGCAGCTTTATTTTATTCTCTGCACAAAAATGTTTTACATTATCTAAATTTTTCCTGCTGAAATTCCTTATACCTACATCTATATGCAATGCCTCCACATTATAGCCTAATTGTTTCAATATATACAAAATAGTAGTGGAATCCTTGCCTCCTGAAACAGCCACAGCTATCTTATCGTTCTTATTCAATAATCTATATTTTCCTATAGTTCTGGCTATTTTTTCCTTTATCATATGAAAAACAAAAAACCAGGGATTATAAAAAGTTATCTCTCCTGAGAAATCTGCACAGGAAATCAAGGGGTGGATTCTGTATACTTATTTAATAAATTCCGACATTACAGGCTTTAAAAAGGCATAATCCTGTTCTGCACAGGAAATCAAGGAGGCATATCTTCTATAAAATGGTTTTTTAAAAATAAAAGTATTTATAAATAAAGAGAAATTTCGTTTATAAATAAAAAATAACGGGGAGATAAAATGACTGAAGAACAAAAAGGCGTAAAAGTTGTCAATATTGTTGTTTCTGCTGATCTTGGCCATGACATTCCTCTGGAAAAAATGGCTGCAACATTACCCAACACAGAATATAATCCTGAGCAGTTTCCGGGATTAGTGCTGAGGATAAAGGATCCTAAAACATCTGCTTTAATATTCAGTTCAGGAAAGATTGTGTCTACAGGAGCAAGGAGCATGAAAAAAGTCCATGAGTCCCTTGAAAGAATAAAAGAAACTCTGAAGGAAATAGGAATAGAGATAAAGAAAACCCCTGAGGTTGAGATACAGAACATAGTTGCATCAGGCAATATAGGAATGAACCTCAACCTTAATGTACTGGCACTGAAACTTGATAACACAGAATATGAGCCTGAGCAGTTTCCGGGATTAGTCTATAAGCTTATGGAAGCAAAAGCAACCTTCTTATTGTTCAGCAACGGCAAGATAGTATGCACAGGGACAAAAACAGAAGATGGGGTAGGGACGGCAGTAGACAAACTGATTAAAAAACTGGAAAAAGTAAAAGCATAGGAATTCTGAATATTTCCTGAAATTTTGAACAATTTCCGGATTTTTATAAGAAGGGTTAATTAAATATTAAAATAAAGATGAAAAAATGGAAGTCCAGGAGCAAATAAATAAATTTTATGACTTTTTTGAAAAAAAGATGCATGATGAGCTGGCTGAGCAGATGAGCAAAGACAACCATTTCATCGTCGCTGACTTTAATGAGCTGAGCAAGTTTGATATTGAGCTTTCTGAATTATTATTAGAAGAGCCTGAAGAGCTTATAAGGGCTGCTGAAATAGCTGTTGAGAAATTTGATTTCAACAAAGACACAAGAAATTTCAAGGTGAGGTTCAGGAATCTGCCTGAAAGCCAGAACATAAAGATAAGGGACATAAGGAGCAAGCATCTCGGGAAGCTTATACAGATAGAGGGGATTGTAAGGCAGAAGTCTGATGTAAGGCCCCAGGTTACATCTGCATTGTTTGAATGTCCGTCATGCGGGAACAAGATAAGAGTACTTCAGATAAGCAGCAAATTCAGGGAGCCTACAAAATGCCCGTGCGGCAGGAGGGGAAAATTCAAGCTGATTGACAAGGAGCTTGTTGATGCCCAGAAAATTGTAGTTGAGGAAGTTCCTGAAGAGCTGACAGGAGGGGAGCAGCCAAAAAGGCTTGATGTTTTTCTTAAAAATGATTTAGTAAGCCCGATAAGCGAGAAAAAGACAAACCCGGGAAGGAAGATAGTTCTTGTAGGGTATATTAAAGAGATTCCTATTGAATTAAGGACAGGAGCAAAAAGCATAAGATTTGACCTGATGATGGATGCCAACCATACAGAGCCTGTGGCAGAGGAGTTCAGCGAGCTTGAGCTGAGCAAAAAAGACAAGGAGGAAATACTAAAATTAAGCAAACAGGAAAACATATACCAGCTGTTTGTGAATTCTTTGGCGCCTTCTATATACGGGCATAATAAAGTGAAAGAAGCATTAGTATTACAGATGATGGGAGGCATAAGAAAAAGAAGGGAGGACAGCAATGTCACAAGGGGGGATATCCACATATTATTAGTTGGAGACCCCGGGGCAGGAAAATCCCAGTTATTGAAAAGGGTAAGCACAATAGCCCCGAAATCAAGATATGTTTCAGGAAAAGGCGCAAGCGGTGCAGGAATGACTGCCAGTGTTGTAAAAGATGAGTTCATGAGGGGATATGCACTGGAAGCAGGTGCTTTGGTATTGACCAACGGAGGAGTTTGCTGTTTAGACGAGCTTGATAAGATGAGCACAGAAGACCGAAGTGCAATGCACGAGGCATTAGAGCAGCAGACAGTTTCTATAAGCAAGGCAAACATACAGGCTACATTAAGGGCAGAGGCAGCTGTGCTTGCAGCAGCAAACCCCAAGTTCGGGAGGTTTGACCCTTATGAGATTATAGCAAAGCAGATAGATTTGCCTTCAACTTTAATAAACAGGTTTGACCTTATTTTTCCTATAAGGGACCTGCCTGACAGGGAAAAGGATGAAAAACTGGCAAGCTTCGTGCTTAACCTGCATAAAGATAAAAACGCAAACAAAGGGCCTATTGACACAGGATTGCTGAAAAGGTATTTTGCATATGCAAGGCAGAACATAATTCCTGAGCTTACTGAAGAAGCGCTTGAGGAGATAAGGGATTATTATGTAAAGATGAGGTCCACGACAAAGACAGAGGAGGAAGGAGGAGCCATCCATTCAGTACCTATATCTCCAAGGCAGCTGGAGGCTTTGATAAGATTAAGTGAGGCTTCTGCAAAGATATTCCTGAGGGACAAGGTATTGAAGGAAGATGCAAGAAGAGCCATAGAGCTGGTTCATTTCTGTTTATCCCAGGTCGGGATTGACCCTGAAACAGGAAGAATAGATATAGATAAGATAAGCACAGGAATAACAGCATCCCAAAGGTCACATATATCTGTTATAAAAGAGATAATAAATGAGCTTGAAAACACCATAGGGAAAAGCATCCCTGTGGATGACATAATTAAAGAAGCAAAGATAAAGGATGTAAGCGAAGAAAAGGCTGAGGAGATAATACAGAAGCTTAAAAGGGCAGGCGACATATTCAGCCCCAAGCCGGGATTTATAAGCAAGGTTTAGTAACTTGTTCTGTTGTTCTGATAAAGAACAAATTTTTTAAATTTGATTATTTTTCTATTCTTATATGCCAAGGCAAACATCATATGAGTGCTGGATAAAAAATCTCAGTGAGGGGGAATTTGTAAGAACCAAAGGTTGGGAATCCAGTTATGTAAGAACCTGCTACGGTAATATATCCAGGGCAAGCATAATAGGGACAATAGTTGAGAAGAAAGATAATATAATCACAATAGATGACGGGACAGGAAAAATAGACCTGAGGGTGTTCGAGGACGGGAACAGCATGATGGAAAGCAGAGAGATAGGGCAGATTGTTATGGTTATAGGTAGGCCCAGGGAATTCAACAATAATATATATATGGTGCCTGAAATCATAAAAGAAATAGGAAATAAGAAATGGATTGAATACAGGAAGAAAAAACTTGACTCTAAGAAAAGGGTGGCTTTTGAAAAAAAGAATATGAAAGTTGAGAAGATGACTGTGCCTGAAGGAAAAATTGATTTCCACAGGAAGATAATTGAGATAATAAAAAAGCTTGATGACGGAAAGGGGGCTCCTGTAAATAAGATTGTAGAGATGATTGAATCTGAAGAGGCAGAATTATATCTTGAAGACTTGCTGAAAGAAGGGGAGCTATATGAGATTTTCCCCGGCAGGCTAAAAATTCTGAGCTGATTTTATGTTCTTTAAAAAGAAAGTATTGGAATCTGATGGGGAACAGGCTTAAGCTTCTTTATTGACTCATTAAGGTCTTTTATATAATCATTTAGAGTATATTCCTTAAAAACAGATTTAAGATAATGCTCAACCCCTGCTTTTTCAAGGCTTTTCTGAAATGAACTGTCCTCTGGCGGAAAATAAAAAGAGAACTCTTTGTTTGTTTTTTCCTCAAGAAGGTTTTCTTTTATTAAACTGAAATTCTTATTATTTTTTACATTTTTATCATAATCGCTAAAAAAAGAATATGAAGACAATTCAATAGGGCACAGGAATAAAAATAATGAAAACAAAAAAGGTTTTATTGTTCTGGTTTTATGAATAATTTCTTCTCTCATCTTTTATAATATAAAACAGTGATAATTAATAAATCTTATGTTCTGTGGCTAAAAAATAACCGGCGTAATATAAACTTCTAATAAAGCTGCAATAAACAATATAAATAAGCTTACCAAGATTAAATCAGCTGAATCCAGAACAATATGCTCGAATTTTCTTGTGCCGAAGTCATGCCTTATAACAGCTATTGAAATAATCCCTCCTGCCAGGCCTGCCATGAAATAGGCGAATATCTCAGGAATCCCGTGGATGCTGTATTTGAATAATCCTAATGAAATAATCTTGAAATAGCCTGCTATCTTTAAAGAGCCTGTGGCTGCAGCCAGAGAAGCCAATCCCGACCTTATGTAATTGCCTATGGCAGTGCTTACAACAGAGGCATTCCATGTAAGGATGAATATCGCCCCAACGCCGTAAAGAAATGAAAACAAAATGCAGAATACCAGAACCTTGAGGTTGTTGGAAAAAATATGGAAGAAAACATTAAGGCCTGACGATGCCTTTGCGCTTACCATATTGGGTGAGTTTATTGCGCTTATTGTGCTGGTCTGGGATTCAAAAAGCACACTGATTGTTTCAGAAGGAAGCACAACATACCAGAAACTCAATGCCAAGGTTACACCTAAAAACAAAAACATAAACGCCTTTAATGCTTTTGTATGCTCCTTGAAGAGAAAATGCTCATTTAAGTCAGTTAAGTCTTTTTCCTCCTCCATCTTTATTATGTTGTACATCAGGGGAACAGCAGCCATTGTTGTAAGGAAAACAACTATTAAGCTGGAATACTGCCTGAATATCCACAGGGAAAGGAAAGCCGCTAAAGTTGAATATAAAAATCCGAGAAATATCAGGCTTGAAGGCCTTTTTTCTGCATTAAACGGATTTATAAGGGATTCCAAAACCATTGTAATCATTTAATTAGAAAAGGTGTTTATATATGTTTTTATTTTTATATAAAAGAAAAATCAGCCAAAAGAATAATTTATTTTTTCTATCTTCCATGTAATATTAATATCTTCATTAATAATGTATTGTGAAATGCCTTTTTCTGCATATTCCCCGTTTACATACAATGCCCAGTATTCATCTTCTTCGGGCTTGTAATTATCAATGGATTTTACAAAAACGCCCATCGGATATTCATCATAGTCTAAAACAAAATTTTTTTTCATAAGTTCAAAAGCATTTGCTCCTTTTTCCACATCTAAATCCTTGTAATTAATGCTTCCTGATCTCTGAATTATCTCAAAATGGCATTTTACTGTACCTTGTATGTCTCTATTAAAATCTGTAGTCTGGGAAATACATGATGTTATTAACAAAGAAAAAACAACCAAAGCTAAAAAAATAAAATTTCTTGCCTTTATCACATTCTTTGAAATGTCTTTTATTGTAATTTTTTTCAATATTTTACTCATCCATTTCCAGAGATTATACTCCTGATTAACATCTTCATCCAGAACAGGTACAAGCAAAAAGATATAAGCCAGGCCTGAAAACAAGTGCATTGCTGTAAAAGGAATCTGGCCTAATAAAGCAACTGAAAAAGGCATCTTAAACAGATAACTGCTCATTATAGGGCCTGTTAAAAAATCAAATATCAATATGCCTGCAGTACCTGAGAAGAGATAGGTTCTTAATGTTACATTCTTCAGTCTTTTAAAAACAAAATAAAAAAGCAGGGCAATAAGGCCATAAACCAGTGATGTCCCTATGGTCCATAATCCTACTTTATTGACAATAAAATCAAAACTCGCCATTGTAAAAACAACAAAAAGAAAAGGCTTCCACCATGAATCTTTTTTAGCAAAAGGGAGCATGCAGCTCATTATAGGATCATTATTAGGGAAAACCCTCAGAAACCTTACAAAATTAATGCCTGCTGTTGATGAAAAATATTTTAAAATCTTATTCATTTTAATCATTTCTCACAGTACATTTATTGAAATTATTCCTTATTGAATCAGCAAAGGAATTCAGTTCTTCTAAAGTATATTGTCTTTTATTATAAAACTTTTCATCCAGCATTGTTTCTTTTTTCTGGAACTGCTGAAGGAAATATTTTTGCGCGCCTTTCAGCCAGTCTGCTATCTTTAAAATATCCTCTTTTTTCAGCAGGTCAGGAACAACAGTTGTCCTGAATTCATGGTTTGGAAATTTTTTTATAATCTCAACACTTTTTTTTATTTTATCCTTATCAACCTTCACTCCTGCAATAATATCATATTTCTCAATGGGCCCTTTTATGTCCATAGCAATATAATCTATGAGTTTTTTGTCAATCAGCTCTTTTAGTTTCTCCGGGCTTGTACCATTAGTATCTAACTTTACATCATAGCCCATTTCCTTTAGTTTTTTTATGAACTCTTTTAAATCCTTATGAAGCAGAGGCTCCCCGCCCGTAATTACAACACCGTCAAGTAACCCTTTTCTTTTTTCCAGAAAACCAAGAATTTTTTTTTCATCTATGTGCTTTGCTGTGTTTTCAACAAGGGACTTATTGTAGCAGTAGGGGCACCTGAAATTGCAGCCTATTGTAAAGATTATCGCAGATATATGGCCCGGGTAATCTATTAATGTATGTTTTTGTATCCCTCCTATTCTCATTTAAGTGCCTCCCTGATAATCAAATATAAATTAAACAATAAAGAAAAATAAACATAATATATTAAATTAACTGTAAAAACTAAACTGTTTCAGCAGGTAATTTTTTGACTTCATCTGGTTTCAGCTGCCTGTCAAAGGTTTTCCTTTCCTTAAACTCCTCCTGCTTGCCGTCATGCCACTGTTCAACAGGCCTTAAATAGCCGACTGACCTTGACCATATCTCGCACTTGCTTCCGCATTTATCACAAGTTAGATGCTTTCCTGATATATAGCCGTGCTGAGGGCATATGCTGAATGTCGGGGTTATTGAATAATAAGGCAGATGGAAGTTATCTGCTATTTTCTTCACAAGCTTTTTTGTTATTTCAGGGTCAGGGCTTTCCCCTATGAAGCCATGAAGAACAGTTCCTCCAGTATATTTTATCTGCAGACTATCCTGAAGCTCCAAAGCCTCAAAGAAGTCATCTGAAAAATCAACAGGAAGTTGCGAGCTGTTTGTATAATAAGGCTCGACTTCCTTTCCTCTTTTATCCTGATTGTAGAACCTTATGTCAGGATATTTAATCCTGTCCAGCCTTGCCAGCCTGTAAGAGGTTCCTTCTGCAGGTGTAGCCTCAAGATTGAATATAGAGCCGGTCTCCTGCTGGTAATCAGATAATTTTTTTCTCATAAACATAAGTGTTTTCTCTGCAAACCTTTTTCCTTCCTCATCTCCTGTTGTTTTTCCGAAAAGATTATAAACTGCTTCATTCATCCCCACTAATCCTATGGTTGAGAAATGATTCTTCCAGTATTTCCCTTCTGCTTTTTTTATGTTCCTCAGATAATATTTACTGTAAGGATATAATCCTCTTTCAGTATAAGCCTCAAGAATTTCCCTTTTTATAATCAGGCTTTGTTTGGCAATATCCATTAAACTGCCTAACCTTCTGAAAAAATCATCCTCATCTTTTGATAAAAAGCCTATTCTCGGCATGTTTATTGTTACAACACCTATGGAGCCTGTTAAAGGATTTGAGCCAAATAATCCTCCTCCTCTTTTTTTAAGTTCCCTGTTGTCTATGCGAAGCCTGCAGCACATGCTCCTTACATCATCAGGCTTCATATCTGAATTTACAAAATTAGAAAAATAAGGTATGCCGTATTTTGAGGTCATTTGCCATATCTTATCATAATTTTCATTATCCCATTCGAAATCTTTTGTTATGTTATATGTGGGTATGGGAAAGGTAAAAGGCCTTCCTTTTGCATCCCCTGCCATAATGACTTCTGCCAGCGCATTATTGAACATATCCATCTCTTTCTGGAACTCACCATAAGTCTCGTCCCTGATTTCTCCTCCTATAATCACAGATTCGTTTTTCATGAATTCAGGGCATTTCAAGTCGAGTGTAATATTTGTGAAAGGAGTCTGGAATCCAACCCTTGTAGGAACATTCATATTAAAAAGAAACTTCTGTATTGCCTGCTTGACCTCTTTATAATCCAGGTTGTCATATCTTATAAAAGGAGCCATCAAGGTATCAAAATTAGATAATGCCTGGGCGCCTGCTGCTTCTCCCTGAAGAGTGTATAGAAAATTAACCACCTGAAGCAACACTACATCAAAATGCTTTGCAGGCTTTGACTCTATCTTTCCCCTTACTCCTTTGAACCCGGAAACCAGTATGTCTTTCAGATCCCAGCCAACACAATAAGGCCCTAATGTTCCAAGGTCGTGTATATGAAAATCGCCTTCCTTATGCGCTTCCCTTATGTCTCTTGGGTATGTGCTGTTAAGCCAGTAATTTGAAATGACTTTGCTTGTTATATGGACATTCAGCCCCTGTAAAGAAAAGGT
The DNA here is from genome assembly GCA_016928115.1 of Candidatus Woesearchaeota archaeon. Taxonomy (GTDB): domain Archaea; phylum Nanobdellota; class Nanobdellia; order Woesearchaeales; family UBA9642; genus JAFGLI01. The sequence goes on from JAFGLI010000003.1 coordinate 24,354, forward strand.
CATGTTGCTGTTTTCCCTTACCTGCCAGTCAGACTCATCTATGTAATCATCAACCATACTGATATCTCTTATCAGGCCGATAAACTGCCTTATGTTCTTATGCTGCTCCCTGTAGAGTATGTATGCTTTGGATGTTCTGGCGTGCCCTTTCTCAATAAGAACCTTTTCAACTATGTCCTGGACCTCTTCAACAGAAGGTACTGCATCCCTGAATTTTTCATTTATTATGCTTACAACTTCAAGGGCCAATTCTTCAGAAAGTTTCCTGTCCTCTCCGCCTACTGCCTGGGCTGCCTTGAATATTGCATTTGTTATCTTTTCCTTGTCAAAATCGACAATTCTACCATCTCTTTTCTTTATCCTGTCAACCATATTATAACTCCCTTATCGTGCTAATTCACAGCTCTTTTTTGATAAATATTAAGATATAGTCTTATATTTTTATTTACAATGAACAGGAAAATTTTAACATATATAAAAATAATTGTCTTTTATTATATATATCATAATAGTTTTTTTAAGGAATTTATTTTAAAATACTTTTTTTGTTTGCATATAAAAGGATTTATCGCTATCTTTAAATATAAAATCATTTTTCATTAACTAAAATGAATGCTGAGGAATATAAAAAAATGCTTGAAGAAGGGAAGAAAGAGCTTCCTGATAATTTATCTCATAAAGAGAGGTTTGAGATTCCCGGGGTTAAAGGGCATATCCAGGGAAACAGGACAATAATCGCCAATTTCTCAAAAATCGCAAACACGCTGGGAAGAAAGCCTGAACATCTATTGAAATATGTCCAGAAAGAGCTTGCAAGCCCGGGAGAACTGATAAAAGGCGCAGTCATATTCGGGAGCAAGATTTCAGCAAAAAAGATAAACCAGAAAATAAGCCAGTACGCAGAGGAATTTGTAATCTGCAAAGAGTGCGGAAAGCCTGATACTGAATTGATGAAAAAAGAAGGCATTCTCTTTGTGAAATGCCATGCATGCGGAGCAAGGCACAGCACAGGAAGCTCTGCCTAAGCATCACATAATAAATATATAATCCATAAAATGATAGCTGCAAAAAAACATTGTTTTCAGGAAAAAATTGTTTTAGCCATTGCAGATAAAAATATTCTGGGGAAAAAATATTCTGAAAAAGGGCTTCAGCTGGATTTAAGCTCTGGTTTCTATAAAGGAAAGGAAAAGCCTGAAAAGGAAATTGAAAAAATGATTGATGAAGCAGATATGCTTAATGTTGTGGGAAAAGAGTCTATTGAATTCTGCATTAAAAAAAGGCTTGTTGATAAAAAAAACATAATAAAAATAAAAGGAATTCCACATACCCAAATCATACTATTAAAAGAATAAAAATTGTATAGAAGAGAAGAAAATTCAACAAAAAATTTAAATATCCTTATCTAAATAAAAAATTATGTTATGGCTTATATATGCATTATTGACTGCTGTATTAGTATCTTTCAGCACATTAATGGAGAAAAAAGTTTTGTTTAAAGAGCATGCAATGGAATTTTCTGCTGTTCTGGCTTTATTTAATATGATTCTGGCTTTGCCTTTTTTCTTATTTGTGGATTTCTCAAAAATAACATTAAGGCCTTTAGTATATATGTTCTTAGCGAGTATCATGGCAGCTGTGGCTTTCTTGCTTATTATAAAAGCAATGAGGCATATGGAAGTAAGCTCTGTTTCTCCTTTAGTAATAATGGGCCCTGGACTGACTGCTGTTCTGGCTTTTATTTTTCTTGGGGAGAGTTTATCTGTTTTTGAAATATTAGGAATAGGTTTGTTGTTATTTGGGGCATATATATTAGAAACCAAAGACAGAAAACATCTGCTTGAGCCTTTTAAAATAATAAAAGAATCAAAATATATTCATTTTATATTAATTAGTATATTGCTTTACAGCATAACTTCTTTGATTAGCAGAGTGGTTTTGGCGCATTATAACTTAACTCCTGAAACATACATAGCAATTATACACATATTCTTAGCAATAAACTTCTTTATTATGCTTGCTTTTTTTCATGATGGTATAAAAGGAATCAAACACGGTATGAAAAATGCCTGGTTGCCAATATTAATCGTATCTGTTTTTGTTATCAGCTACAGGTTTTTTCAGGCAAATGCTATAAAACTTGCAAGAGTAGGTTTGGTGGAATCAGTAAAAAAACTTTCTGTTTTGTTTACTGTTATTATAGGCGGGGAAATATTTCATGAAAAAAACCTGATGAAAAAAATAATAGCTTCTCTGATTATGACAGCAGGAGTTTTATTGATTGTAATATAAATTAAAAATATGAACTAAAGAAATAATCTTTTTCTAACCAAACCATTTACCCAGTGCTTCCTGCTTCTCTGCCTCTTTCCCGAACATGCTTTCAACCCTTCTTTTCAATAACTCCAAAGATTGTTTAAGATAAACAGGAACATTAAAATTCTCTGCCAGGCTTAAGCTGGGCTCAAGATATTTAACAATAGAGCCTTCTGAAATTGTGAAAATGATCCTTCCCCCGCATTCGCATTTCCCGTTCAAAGGAGGCCTCCTGTATTTCTGGTTGCAGTCAACGCACCTGAACTGCTGCTGCGAGAATTTCCTTAAATTGCCTTTGATATCCCTTAAAAAATGCCTTTCTATAACCAAAGCAGCAACATCCCCTGAATCAACAGCCCTTATCTTCTCTGCAAGATCCATCTGGCTTTTCAGCTTATCTTCCATTGTAGGCAGTGTTTTGTATGCGCTGCATGTTACCCCTGCATTTATGTTTTCAGTATTATGAGTAAACCCATAGCCCTCAAACTGCTCTTTTGTCCCTAAAACATCAAAAACCTGCTTTATTTTGTCTTTTATCTCATTAGGGTGCTTATATCTTCTTGCAGCCTCATATAATTCCATAGGGTATTTCCACACAATATCAACATCAAAAGCCATATCATCAATCTCTTTTGGATTAAGGGCATATGTTAACACTAATGGGGCATCCATTGTACTGCCCCTGTGCGCCGGCAGGTATTTCTGGGAAAAGTTCAGGAAAGCATCCATCATCATCATTATTGATGACTCATCACCGTCGCAGTCCCTTCTCATAGCTGCATGGAAATTAGGATGTGCAAGGAAACCCTGCGTATTAGAAAACCCTATTATCCTGCCCAGAATTCCTGCTGATGTATGCGGAGCCAGTCCTATAATTAATTTTCCTACGAGGTCTTTCCTGGAACCAAGATTATAATATCTCGGAAGACTGTAAACCTTCTCAAGAAGCTCATCTATAAAATTGCATGTCCTGAAAAATATCTCATCACTGGGCTCTTCAGGATTGTCTGCTGAGCATGGAAGTATAATATCCTGGCATTTCAGCTCAAGAATCTGGTTTTCATTCTCCAGGTGCTTTTTGTTTATATCATAAAGGTAGCCTAATTCTTTTAATTTTTCAACAGATACATGAACCTCCTTAGGCTTAAAGTGGGTAAGGGCGACCTCAGAGCAGTCATACCTTATTGTCCCGTCCTTGTTCACATTTATCTTGTTTTCTGCCCTCAGTATCCCTTTTATCAGGTGCTCAGGAATATGGTCCTTGTTGCTTGTTCCCCTTACTCCTTTTATAAGGTCAGGGTATATTTTTGTTTTTAATTGCTTCAGCAGGTTATCAAAAATCTCATTTATATTTATGGTTGTCCTTCTGTATGTGCTGAACTCCTCCCCCTCAGCCTCTTTTTCTGAAATCTCCCCCCTGCTTTTGGTTATTACAAGGGGCTTTGTCTTTTTGCCGCATTTCTCACAGACCCTGAAAACGGTGTTTTTTGAGCAGTCTTCGCAGAAATAAACAGGAAAATCCGAGACTATTTTGCCTTTTTCCATTGCTGCCTGGAAGCTTCTTAATTTTCCTCCTTCATAGCCTACAGGAAACAAAACATGGGGCTGTCCCCTCAGCTTTCTCATTTTTGCCTTTTCAGGCCTTCCCATCCTTGCACCTATAAATGTTCCTGCCTTATCTTCAACTTTAAGAGGAGATATTTCATTTATGAGGTCAAGAACTGTTTTCTTATCATCAAAAGAAAGCTCTTTGTTTTTTTCAGTATACTGCCTTATATTTCTTCTTATCTCTATCAAATGGTCATCTCTTTTTTTTGTATCATCAAGCATGTCCAGAACACTGAAAAAGGCTGTTGCTGTATCTTTATCAAGCACAATATATTCTGAGCTGGCTAATTTATGGGGAACTCCTAATAACTCAAGGGCCCTTTTCCCTTCGCTGTTGATTATCACTGCCTTGTTTATTATGTTGTCATCAGTATAGTCAATCTTCATCCTCTCAAGCATTTTTATCAATGAATCAAATTCATCAAAAGAGATTGTCTTCCAGTAAAAAGTATATTTGGGATGTAATGGAATGGATAGTTTTTTGCTGAGGTATACTGAAAGGGAAGCCGAAGGCTTATAATACAGGGGCTCTTCAATAAATCTTTTCAGCCTTTCTATATCAAGTTTAAGAAATTCTGCTGATTTGTTTAATATTGTTTCATTTAATCCCTTTGATACTTCAGCAGGAATATTCTCTTTGTTTTCAGAAAACATATTTAATAGGCTTTTCTTAAAGTGAAGTGCCCATTCCTCCTCGCAGTAGCCGCAGGGAATTAGCTCATGGGAGCGGTTAAAGAAATCCCCGTAGTTTATCAGAACATCCCCTAAAAACAATATCTCAACTATATCTTTTTTGCATTCTTTCACAGCATCTTCATTATTAAACTGTATGACTGAGCCGTCTTTTAATTTCACTATAGGTCCTTCTATTGTATCGCATGGAGTGAAAATAGCTGCTTTGCCCGGCCTTTCCACCTTCAGCTGGGTTCCTGTTGCAATAAAATCATTTGAGACATGCATTGTGCAGGGATGTATTGCCTGGCCTGAATAGCCGCTGGCCCTGCTTCTGCCGTACCTTAACCTTAAAGAGCCTGTTCTTGAAGGATATCCCAGAACAGGCCTTCCTGCAACCAAATCTTTTATATAAGTATAGTTAGGTTTTACTTTATGGTTATGGTCATGGTTTTGGTTATTATCTTCTGAAATTGTCTTGCTCTTGGCTTCTTTCTGGATTTTAATGAACTTTTCGAGAAAATCCCAGTGCTCCAAATCAAACTCTTTTCCCCATTCTTTCAGCCTTTTCCATAATTTAGGGGCTTTCAAAGGTATGCATGAAGAATGTATAAGGCAATAGCCGTTCCTTAATCTGTTTTCAGGAACCCTTGGAAGGTCCTTGTAGTTTGAAACCTCATATTTCTCGCTTGGGTCTCCTGCGATTTCAACAGGAAGATGCTTCATGAGGAAATCAGTCTCTTTTTTTGAGGGAAAATACTGTAAATTAGTAATCATAGTATGATAATCCTCAAGCTCCCTGTGGCAGCGCTCAATCTCCATAGGTGTAGGGTCATAAATAGAGTAATTGAATTTTTTTCTTATGTAATCTGCAATAAGAACAGAAACAGAAGCTGCTGTCCCTCCTGCATTTCTTATAGGCCCGCTGTATCTCAACGAGAAATATTTTCCTTTTCCATCCAGCCTGTCTTTTAATTCAACAGAAACAAGGCCCTCTAACGGGCTTGACACAACACCCACTGTGACATAAGCAAACCCTGTTTTTATGCCTATCTCCATTGCCTCTTTTTCGTCTTTGAACTTGCAGAATTTCTGCTGTGCCACTTCCTCAGCTATCTTCAGTGCAACCCTCCAGTCCAGTATACCATATTTATTCTCAAGCTCAACTATCCTCTTTACTGCCCCTGAGTTTTCCAGCTGTGGTGCAACTATAGATATAATCCCGATAACCCTTTCCGCCATGTTCTTTGCCAGTTTCACCTCTACATTATCCACAGGGTCATAATTCTTTGCTCTTGCTTTGCCTGCTATTTTATGCCCGTAAAAGCATTTTTTCTTAAGGTCCTCGAAATATTTTTTCATATGCTTTGAAGATTCCATCGTATTATAAACTGCTCTAAGTCAAAACCTCTTTTGTTTTTTCTATCTTTTTCATTTCCTGCAGGACATGTATGTCTCTTGCCTTTTCCTCTTCCAGCTTGGATTTCCTCAAAAAGTTTATGATTTTTACTTCTCTTGTTTTCAGGTTGACCAGAGGGACTCTTGCTGCCTGCGGTACAATCCCCCTTTTTTTCTGGTAATCACTTATATCCATCCAGCCTGAAGCATTTATCATAGTTGTTGAATGGTAATTTGAGACGGTTATCCTATGTATGTGGCCTGTGATGAAAAAATCAGGTATTGTTTTTATCAGCAAAGGGTCTTCATCAGGGTCGGGAACATATAAGCTTGAATTGTGGGAAGGGGCCAGGTGCCTTCTTTCAAGCAGATACTTCATTACTTTGTCAACCGCCCTGAAGCTTCCCTCTTTTCTTACTTCCTCAAGCATATCTGAATAATATATCAGGGAAGTCCCATGGTAAAGAAGCACATTGAAGCCAGGAAATTTATCTGTTGCACCTATATTTAAAACAGCAGGGTTGCTTACAAGGAACACATTGTCAAGCTCATAAAGGGACTCAGCGAAATCTTTGTATATGGGCGGCTGTGGCTCTGCAAGCCTGCCTGCATCATGATTGCCGGGGGAAACAATAATTGAGATATGGGAGGGTATTTGCTTCAGGTATTCACTGAATACAGAATACTGTTTTTTTATGTCTTTAATATCGAGGTCTTTCTCATGATTAGGGTAATTTCCCACCCCATCAACAAGGTCTCCTGCAAAAAAAAGGTATTTTATTTTTTTTATAATCTCTTTCTGTTTTTCATCTCCTTTTTTTCCGTTTATCCATTCAATGAAACTCTCCCATTCTTTTTTTAGAAAATATTTGCTTCCGAAATGGGTATCGCCTATAAACAAAACATATTCTTCTTCAGGAGATTTTTTATATTCTGAAACCAGAGAAACATCTGGAAAATATATCTCATCTACAAATAGTATGTTATCATATACCCCACTAACACCAATAACTTCATCAAAATTTATGTTTTTTGCTTTTTTATACAAACCATTTTTATTCTTATTAATAAGCACTTTTATGTAGCCTGTATTATCTTCTATCCTGAGAATAATATTGTTGTTTCGTGTGATTGTTTTTTCATAAACCATCCCTATAGTTGTTACTTTCTGCTTATTTCTTATTGATAATATTTTATTTATTGAAGTTGCATCCCGAAACTGCTGCCTTTTCATTATAAGGGATTTTAAAAAACTGAACCTTTTGTTATAATAATCAACAAAATCCTGGAATGTCCTTTCCTTTGAAGGCTTGTTGTATGACGAGATTATTCTTACTTTCCTGGAAAGGGCCTCATCATACCTGAATATATCTTCTTTTTCCTGGAACTCATCTGCTGGAATATTCCCCGTCATATTTTTTTCAGAAATCCCGTAAATATCTTCTTTATCTCCTTCTTTTTTAGTTTGCCCGGATTTTATATTGTCCAATAAACCAGTATTTAATACTAACCTCCCTGGATCAATGCCTGAAATATATTTCTCCTTTATTTCAGTGAAAATATCAGGAGTGCTTAATAATTTGTTTTTCAGTGCATCATCTATTAAAAAAGAATGTTTAAGAAAAAATTCAATAATCTCATTTTCTTCAGCCATTTTGTTGTCCTTGCCCCCTATAACCCTCTTTTTATACAAGGTTATTAAATAATATAAAATTAGGATAGTTTAAAGACCTAAATCCTCTTTTAATATGTTTTTTATTTTAGGTATCACAGGCTCAGGAATAGAAACTGTAATTTCCCTTGTCCTTCCATAATGCCCTTTGTTTTTTACGCTCGCATTAATAAGCCCGAACATATCCAATTCACTTATTATATCCGAGACCCTTCTCTGTGTCAAAGGCCTGAGGTTAATATTTGAGCATAATTCCTTATACACTGAATAAAGGCCGCCTGTGGATATTGAATAATTCCTTTTTTTGCTGGATTCATCATTCAGTAAAATGCTGTATAATACCACCTGGAACTGGTTGGGCTGTGTTGTTATTATGTCAATCATCTTGTCCCTTTCTATCTTCTTCTCTGCCTCATCCAGCTCAGTTATTGTTATCTTTTCCATATTATTTCTTTCAGCTATTTCACCTGCAACTCTCAGCAATTCAAGTGCTCTTCTCGCATCCCCGTGCTCCCTTGCAGCATAAGCAGCGCATTTTGATATAACTCCCTCATCCAAAACACCTTTTCTGAAAGACAATTTTGCCCTCTCTTTCAGTATATTCTGTATCTGCAGCGCATTATATGGTGGGAAAATAATCTCCTCCTCGCTCAATGAACTCTTCACCCTTGGGTCTAAATTGTCTGCAAACATAAGGTTGTTGCTTATTCCTATTAAAGTAAGCTGGGAATTCTTCAGGTCAGAATTAATCCTTGTAAGGTTATATATGAACTCATCCCCTGTTTTTTTTATCAGCTGGTCCAGTTCATCTAAAACTAATAAAATATTCTGCTTTTTCTCATCCAGAGCGCTGAAAAACTTATTATATACCTCATCAGTAGGTAATCCTGTAGGAGGAACAGCCTTGCCAAAAAACCTTACCAACTCAGCCACCAGCCTGTATTCTGTATCTGCAACTTTTTTTAATTTACAATTTATATAGATTGATTTTAAAGATATGTTTTTGCTTTTTGCAATTTCATTTATGTTATTTAGAAGGTATTTTACAGAAAGAGTCTTTCCAGTCCCTGTTTTTCCATATATAAATAAATTAGAAGGTTTTTCATTCCTTAACACAGGAGCTATGATCTGCGCAATCTTATTTATTTGCTCATCCCTGTGTATTATTTCTTTCGGCATAAAAACGCTTTGAAGAGTTTTTTTATCTTTAAATAAAGATTTTTTATTAATAAAATCCTCAAAAAAAGTCTTTATGTTGTCTTTCATTAAATCTGCAAAAGAAACAAAGGTTTATAAACATTATTTAAGTGTATTATATATTATATAAAATTAGTTTTGGAATTTATATATGCCCCACCTTTATTTCTTATGGAAATTAATTTTGATTATAAAAATATTCTCTTGATTTTTTAAATATTAAAATCTAATCCTTAATTTTAATTTTCTGATTTTATTATTTTAAATATTA